>NZ_DJGY01000071.1:0-27112 GCF_002435675.1 Acetobacterium sp. UBA5834
AGCGAATAATTTGCTGAATAACATTATCTCCATATCAATATTCCTTTATGAACTATTTGAGTATCCACTTAAAGCTTCCGGTTAAATCGCTTGTTACAAATCTAAATTGTTGTTGATTTAATAATTTCAATGATAGTGGTGTTTTTAATTGTTCGCTATTATCCTTTTGAAGCACAAAGTATCTCTGTTTTCTGGCAGGCTTCCAAACGTTGCCCATTGGCATACACGGTCATGTTTTGACCACGAACATAACCAATTAAGGTCACCCCCAGGCTTCGGGCTAGGTTTACCGCTTCATCAGTCGGTGAACTAAGCGAAACAACCATGGGCACTTCCAGCATTACTGCTTTTTTAAGAATCTCTGATGCAATTCTTCCTGTTGTCATTAAGATCTTATCTTTGGGATTGATCTCACACATCATACAGTTACCAATTACCTTATCCAGGGTGTTATGGCGACCGATATCTTCCCCCATGGCCAGAATCTGTTCATGATCACACAGCACAGTGGTGTGAACCCCGCCGGTTAAGCGATAGGCGGAGCCGCTTTTGACCATTTTCCGGATCAGATCAAAAATCCTCACTGGCGTAATTTTTAAATCCGAACAGATACTGATTTTGGGCATCGCTGTTCCCAGACTCATTCCGCCGCCGCAGCCGGAGGTCAGAATCCGTTTTTCGGTGCTGATGGTGACTTCGTTTTTTAGCCGGACATCGGCCAGCCGACTGCTTTCGCAGACCCTTAAAATATCAATATCATTTACAGCTTTGATAAGTCCTTCTGAAAACAGATAGCCAATCACCAGAAAGTTCAGACTGGAAGGCGAACAAAGAATGGTCACCAGTTCATGGCAATTGACAAAAATCGTCAGCGGCATTTCTTCCGGCAAAGAAAGCTTTTGTTCCGTCCACCGCCCCTCTGCCAGCCGATAACAGCCACCGGTCTTCTTTTCTGATGACAATACCATTATCTTATCCATCAATTTTCGCCTCCTCAGTTTATCTTTTAAATTTCACAGACAATGCTTTATTGTGGGCATTTACCCAGCACTGCCAATTCATTAGCCACGTCGCCCAATCCCAGTTTTTCATAGGTTTCTCGGGTCGGCCAGCCGGTTTTTTCATCCCAACCGCGCAAACGATAATAGTTGGACACAAAAGTATTAAATCCATCTTCGTCAATGCAAATACCGTCAGCATCCGGATAGCGATGAAAGGGGACAATCTCATCGACTTCCATTTGTCGGGTTCGGTCGTAATTACGGATGGTAATGGCTCGAAATAAATTTTTGATCCGGTTGGCAGCTGTTTCAATCTCTTCCTGAGTCATTCCGGCCCCGGTGGCCGCTTCAAATAACTCGGTTTCAGCCGTCATCCAGAACATATCCGGCAGCTGCCAGTCGCATGTGGTGATGGCTTCCTTCAATTCTGACTTGGTTTCATTCATGATCACTGATTGGGGGCCCGCCAGACTGCCATAGGGATCTGTTTTCATGGCATGAATATAGTCGGTGGTATCCTTATGATGGGTGTTGGTCTGAGCATCCCGAGTGGAAGTCATCATTTCTACGGCAATGGGCAGCCAGGTATCCAACGGTACTGTTCCTTCATAACCGCGGCCATTCCAATGGGCTGAATATCCCCAGGCTACTTCAAAACTGATGGGAATATCCAATTGTTTACCGCCTAATCGTCGGGACTTTCGCTGCTGATAAATAGTGTCGCCGAATTTTTCTTTGCCCATTTCCCGTATTGCCCGGGACATGCCTTCGGCAAACAGATTGCCATAATAACCTTTGCGGTAAACAATCATGTCCAGCATATATTTCATGAAGTCTTCCGATTCCACATCGATTTCCATACCAAAGTCAATGTCATCAAAGACCCCTTCGGCATTTCCCATGGACAACCAGGTCATCAGCCAGACAATGATATCCCACTTATTGACACCATATTGGCTGCACAGCTCATTAATGGTCATCCCCCGGTTGTAGTCCGGACCCCAGAAATTGTATTCATCCCCCTGATGTTCGTCAAAGAGAATCGGGATTTCCGGATCTGAAAAATCCGGTGGTGGCGCTGCTCCGGACATCATCGCGCAGGCGGCAGTATTGTTTTTTTCGGTGACATAGGTTTGGGCAGGCATCCAGGCGCAATCGTATTTCCACTCAATGGCAAAGGGTCCCACACATTTTGACACCTGATTCATCCGTTCCTGTTTCCAGGTGGTACTCTTGATGTCCATCATCAGTCGGGGACAATGCTGGTTGCATCCATGACTGCAAGTGGTATTGTATTCTCTCAGTCCCCCTTCCACTTCTGCTTCCTGGCCATGACCAAAAAACTTCGGTGATTCCTTAATCGGATTGGTATTAAAACCTGGGGTGCCCATGGTTTTTCTGAGTTTCAGCACCTTGTTCACATCTGCCGGTTTGATACTGCCGGTTCCTCTGACGCAGATGCCTTTTAACAGCTTTGAACCCATGACTGCACCGAACCCGCCTTTGCCGGCGGCGGTTTCATTGGCGGTGGCCACAATGGCCATCCGCAGCAGGTTTTCTCCAGCCGGGCCAATGACAATGCTTTTGACATCTTTACCATGAATAGACTCCAGTTTGATCTGGGTATCATAGGTATATAGACCCCAAATGCCGGCTGCTAAGGCATCGCGGATTTCTACCGTCTGGTCGTCAATAAAGAGATAGCCGGGTTTTTCCAGGGCGCCTTCAAGGACAATTCCATCATAACCGGCATATTTAAGCTCTGAGCCAAACCAGCCGCCCATTCCCGACCAGGCATACTGCTCCGGATAACATTGCGGTGCAATTCCGGCAATGACAATCCTGCCGCCGGTGGGAATACCAGTGGCGGTGGTTGCCCCGGTCATGATGATCAGCTTATTCTCCGGATCGAGGGCTTTGACTCCCGGCTTCACCTCATCCCAGAAAATTTTGTTGGCGACACCGCGTCCCCCCAGGTATTTGGGTACATAATCCCAAATCGGTTGTTCAGTAATTTCCTTTGTCGTCAGATTAACCCGCAAGATTTTTCCGGCATAGCCGCATAATTCTCTCTTCATCTTAGTTTTCCCTCCCTAAGTCAGCCTCTGACAGCGCGAGACATTGTACCTGGCAATACTCAATACAGGCCGGACCCGCTTCACGATTGCGGCACAAATCGCATTTTTTCGCTTTTTTTGACGCCGTGTCATAATTGATTCTTTTGGGCTCATAGGGACAGGCTTTGTAGCATTTTTTACAGCCAATACAATCTGCTTCATTGATATAAACAATGCCGCTATCCGCTTCAATACAGATTGCTTGATCTTTTTTGGGACAGGCTTCATAACAGGGATGATCTTGACAATGCTGGCAGGTTAAAATCGTATGATCCTCCAGATTGATGGTATCCCGTTCCAGAAAAATCCGTCGCAACATCTGCCCCGCTGCACCCTCGTGCACCAGACTGCAGACAATTTCACAGGCATTACAGCCCACGCAGACTGAATATTCCTTGGCATGCTGAATGACGTGCCGGCCTAGCTCTTTTGGCCCAAGATTACTATTATTATTCGTCATTTTTCGCTTACATCCTCATCAAATTTTTTGTTGCCCTCTTTCAGTTGTTTGATACTTTATCTTAGTTGCTAATACACACGCCGCCGTCAACAACGATATTGGTTCCGGTTACAAAAGAAGACTCATCGGATCCCAGGTACACGGCTGGATAAGCGATATCATCTGGTTCACCCAAACGACCGACCATACACACTGTGTCAATCATTCCCTGTTGCGCTTCTTTGCTGTTTTTAATGAAGTCCGGTGTCATGCCGGTATTAATTGGTCCTGGTAAAATACAGTTGATCCGAATCCCTTGGCGGGCAAATTCCTTGGCGACATTTCGGGAAAGGTTGGTAACAGCCGCTTTCATAGCACCATAGAAATAAGAATTCAGTTCTGGCCAGATTGACGAAATAGATGCGACGTTAATGATGCTGCCTTTGCCGGCGGCCACCATGCCCGGGATGAAAGCCTGCATCGTCCAGACGTAAGCCCGATAATTGGTTTCCATAATTAAATCGAAATCTTCTTTGTTTTGCTCTAAAAACGGTTTGTGTACCAGAACGCCGGCTGAATTAAAAAGAATATCAACATGATCATATTTTTCATCAATCGCCGCTTTTAATTTTTCGATATCTTCAAATTTACGCAAATCGCATTGAACAAAAGAACCTTCGCCGCCTATTGCTTCAATTTTTTTAACCAGTTCGTTTCCTTTTTCCGCATTTCTGCCGACACAAACAACTTTTGCACCTTCTTTGACATACATCAACGAAACGGCTTCCCCAATACCGGATGTTGCTCCAGTTACTACTGCAATCTTGTTTTCTAATCTGCCCATTTTTTACTCCTTCATATTTTTAGTTTGGATTTAAAAATCAACATGCATTTTTTTGCAGTCTAAACAAAACCGATCTCAACACATCAATAATTTTTAAATCGCTATTACAATCGTTATCATTATAGCAACTGGCTTATCAAATTACATTCTACATTAATTTCAAAATTGCTTTTCTTTTTATACATTTTGTATTATGATATTTTAATAACATTGTTTAGTTAGCGAATTTTATTGAACTCACCATACATTTTGTATGATGAATATTAATGACCAGTCTATTTTTTAAATCTTTAAACTGCTGAGGTAATTAATTAATGAGAGTAACCATGTCCATGCTTTACGATGGCCTTAAATCGTGTGTGCTTTGCCGCAAAGGAACCGCTTATAACAAAAATTTATACGTCGATGACGTCTGTTTCTCCAAAAAAAGTAAAATTCCAACCCATATTAACTATGTCATTATCGACTGGAGCGACTATAACCAGGACGCTTATGTTCATATTCCTTCCGAGATGTTAATTTTGGCAACACGAAAGGAAACTGTCGACAGCGAAATTCTGCCGCCCTGTGCCTTGATTATTTATTCTGCCTCATCCTTATCGCAATTATTCGAGATTTGCCGGGATGTCATGCGCCGCTATTTTCAGTGGGGCGATGAGCTTTTGTCACTGGTGATGAAAAATGTGGACATTCATCAGCTGATTGAATGTGCCCACCGGATTCTGACCAATCCCATGATGATCCTCGATAATTCCATGAAAGTCCTGGGTTTTACGCCGGATGACACCGTCGACGATGAGGTTTGGAAGCTCACCGTTGAAAAAGGTTATGCTGACCTGGATAGTCAGGCTTCCCAGGTTTTAAAACGGGCCTTGATATTATTAGATGACCATGACGCCGCCTATAACCACCCCATGCATGGCGACAGTTGGGCATCAGCTAAAAGTGTCATTTTAAACGGCAATCGGGTTGCCATCATCAGTCTGATCCAAAAAAATCATCCCATCAGCGAGGGTGATTTTTCCTGTCTCTGCTATTTCGGTGATATGCTGGCCTTATATTTTAAAACCCATGACAGCCGCAGCTATCTAACTGATAACCGCCTGGAATTAATCATTACCGATATTCTGGATGAACGGTTTAAAAATGATGCTGAACTAGTTGCCCGGATCCGTAACGTTAACTGGCTGCCAAAAAAGAATTTCTTTATTCTGACAATTCAGTCTCAGCATATCTTTTTAAACAAAACTCAGCTGAAGAAAATAAGTGATGCCATCCTTAAACTCATTACCAGTTCCTGTGCGGTGATTTATAACGATCATATTGTCATTTTGATCAATCACGATCAATTAAACAGTCTCAGTGCTCAGGAGTCTGAAAACTTAGCACACTTCCTGAAAAAAAATCAGCTGTGTGCCGGGGTCAGCAATGGCGAAGAAAAAATTTCTGATCTTGCCAGGCTCTACCGCCAAGCCCTGATGGCTATTGACATCGGAAATTATCTAGGTATTGACGACCAGTTATTTAATTTTAAAGAGCATCGCCTCAGCAGCATGATTTATGCCTTTGTGAAACTTGGCGATATTGAAAGTTATTTAAACCCCTGTATTAAACAATTGCAGGCATATGATCAAAAGAAAGGGGCTGCCCTGCTACCAACGCTTGTTGCTTATCTGGATAACAACTGCAAGCAGCTCAAGGCATCTCAGGATTTGTACATTCAGCGGGGTACCCTTATTTATCGACTCAAGAAAATTGAGGAGCTGTGTAAAATTGATCTGACAGATCAACAGGTTATCTTTGATCTGCAGCTTTCATTGAAGCTGTTTCAATTTATCCTTGCGTTTTAATCCCCTAAACTTTACTTCAATCATTTGGCTTTTTTTATCAAAAAATCAGTACATTTGACAGATAAATGTACTGATTGAAAGAACATAAATTAAGACTTCCCAGCTAGCGGTATGAACACATTTGCTGGGATTTTCCCTTAATAAAATTCGAATGGTTTTATCTATTTTTCAAACAAACTTTTTTTCTTCCTCTTTTAACTGAAATCGCCTGATCATCTGATTTAATAACTCAGCCTGACTGTTCAACTCCTCACTTAAGGCAGCACTTTCTTCCGCCGTTGCCGAGTTGGTCTGGACAACTTGAGAGACCTGTTCGATTGCCAGCGTAATCTGAGTGATTTCGGAAGCCTGATCATTGGAAGATATCGCAATATTGCCGACAAGATTTGACACGGTTTCAATTTCAGTCAGCATTTCTTTTAAACGCTCTGACGTTTCATCGGCAATTTTCGAACCGGATACTACTTTTTCAATGGAGTCTTCAATTAAAACCGTTGTTTCTTTTGCAGCTTCAGCACTTCTTGCCGCAAGCGTCCTGACCTCTTCGGCCACTACGGCAAAACCTTTGCCATGCTGACCGGCCCGGGCGGCTTCAACCGCTGCATTTAATGCCAGAATATTCGTCTGGAAGGCGATATCCTCAATCACCTTGATGATTTTTGAAATGTCCGTCGATGACCGATTAATCTCATTCATAGCATCAACTGTTCTTTTCATCTGAAGATTGCCATCTTCAGCGTTATCCCGTAATCGTCTGGTAATTTCATTAACCGCATTGGCATTGTGCGCATTTTGTTTTGTTTCACCGGCTACTTCCTCGATGGAGGCGGTGAGCTCTTCAATGGTACTGGCCTGTTCCGTTGCGCCTTGTGAAAGGGCCTGACCCCCATCGGAAATCTGTCTTGCGCCCATTTTCACCTGATCGGCAGCGGTGTTGATCTCTGCCATGGTCTCGCTGAGATGGGTGGTAATGTCATTTAATGCCATTTTAATGGTAAGAAAATCGCCATGGTAATAGGAGGTAATTTCCAGATTCAGATTTCCCTGACCGATTTCACTCAATGTCTCACTGATTTCAGCAACATACCGCTTTAAAAACGCAATTGTTTTGTTCATGGCAGTTTTTATTTCAGCATGATCACCTGAATAGTCACCGCTCATCGCTGTCTGCAGATTCCCCTTTGATAGTTCAGTCAGTACAATTGAAGCTTCGGAAATGGGTGCAATCACTGCATCCAGGGTTTGATTAAAACCGGCGATGACTTTCGCATATTCGCCACTAAACATTTCGACATGCCCCCTGTAACTGAGATTTCCTTCGATAGCCATGGTTGCCATTGCCTGGGTTTCCTGAGTCAGATTACCAATATTTTCAATCATTGCAATCAAGCTTGGATTTAACGTATCGGCTGTGCTTAACTTCCCGACTTGTTTTAATTCTTTTAAATCACTGAGATCACCTGCGGCAATCCGGCTGGCTACTGCCACAATCAGGTTCAGTTGTTGGTGGACACGATTGATGGACTCCGATAGCTCTCCATAAATTCCCTGGTACTGTCCTTTAACAACTTGGGACAGATCATTGACACGCATGTTTGCCATCACAGCGTTGCCTTCTACGAGAGCCCCTAAGCCATCAATACAGGCATTAATGCCATCCTTGAGATGATTATAATCACCAGCATACTCTTTGGTGATTTTATCCGGTATTTCGCCTTTGCCAATCTTTCCAATAACTGACTCACCCATTCTGATGTGTTCAACTAGGTCTCTGATAACCTGATTAAAACCAATCATAAAATGTTGAAATTGACCATTTAATCCTTCTTCATTTCCTTCATATTCAAAATTACCTTCGTTTGTTTTAAAGGCTTTTTCTGCTATTTCAGAATACAATTGATTGATTTGAGCGACAATATCAAGCAAAGACTGACCTAAAATATCTTGCTCTGATTCTTTCTTAAACTCCACCGAAAAATCGCCTGCCGCCAAATTTTGAACTTTGGCGGCCAGGTCTTTTCGTTTTTCAATCATTAGGACAAATGATGCCATCATCTGTCCCAATTCATCTTTTGAACGTTGTGAAAATGCATTCAAATCATTTACATCCAAGTCAACATCTCCCAGCGCCATTTTTGAGAAAACTTCATTCAGTTTTTTTATTGGTCGTGTTAATATATTTCCTACGATCATTGAACCAATCAAACTTAAACACATGATTGAAAGTGTCATCACTGCAATAAGCATTCCAAATTCAAAACGTATCTGTTCAACATTCAGATCTTTCAAATTAGCCAGATAGGATGATACAAGCAGATAAGAAATGACTCCGTATAAACCAATCCCGATGAACGAGATCGCGATAATCAGAAGTGATATTTTATGTGAAAACTTTCCTCTGAATTCCCTAATTGCAGCTGCTGATTCATTTTTTCTTTTTTTCATTTTATTCAACTTCCTTCTTTTTATCCATTGCTTTTGATTTAATACAGTCAATAACGCTTGATGTCTTTAATCGCCATATCTATTAAACTCACTTGAGCAGTGTATACATACAGGCATTGTGTACCTGATCATTGAGACAAACACTCTTTCTCATAATTCCTTCCAGCCGGAACCCTGCTTTTTCCAGAACTTTTCTGGCTCTTATATTCTCAAAGATTGGCACTGCAAAAATACGCACTAAATTAAATTCCGATAATCCCAATTGGCACATTTCTTTAATAGCATTTTGGGTAATTCCGCGTCCCCAATAACTTTCTCCAATCCAAAAGACTAATTCACCGGATTTACTGCCATCATCTTCCTGAATCATCAGGCTGATTGTCCCGATGATTTTGTTCTCGTACATAATGGCTTTATTGATCTGCTTAACCCGGTAAACATTCTTGTCTTTTAAAATAAACGAATGGATATCATCAAGAGCAAACGATTTTTGAGCCACTTTTCCCAGGTTTCTTACCACCGGCCCAGTGGCATGATTCATGATACTGTGCGCATCATTCAGTTTTAAATTTCGTAATTGAACGTTCATGGTTTCCTCCAAATTTATTTACTTACACTAACTGGCATTTAGATCGATCGCTACATCCAGCGCTTCGCCAAACCACAGCTTCGCTTCTTCCCGCAACGATGCTTCTGAATCGCTGCAGTGCAGCAGGTTATTGCAGCTGCGGTTTTCAAGGTTGGCTGCTTCCAGGGTGTCATATCCATAATCGCCTCGGATAGTGCCCTTTTCCGCTTTTGACGGATCAGTTGCTCCGGTGAGCGCCCGGGAGTTCGCAATGGCAGCTGAACCTTCCTGAGACAACAGGATTGGGATCATTCCTCTACCGACATAACTGCTGATCACAGCCGCCTTAAAGCTTTCCCCGAACCGCTTAATGACTTCCTGATAATGTGCCAGAATCAGCTGTTCATCGACATTGCGATAACCGATCTTTTCAATCGAAAAT
The DNA here is from genome assembly GCF_002435675.1 of Acetobacterium sp. UBA5834. Classification (NCBI taxonomy): domain Bacteria; kingdom Bacillati; phylum Bacillota; class Clostridia; order Eubacteriales; family Eubacteriaceae; genus Acetobacterium; species Acetobacterium sp. UBA5834. Next base: position 9,707 of record NZ_DJGY01000071.1, read on the forward strand.
CCTTCATTCCTAAAGCGCTGGCTAATTGTTTCAACCAGTTCCCGTTCCAATGCATCTGGTTTCATAATGATAAAAGCATACGTTTTCATTCCTTTATCTTTCCTTTCGATAAATAGAGCCCATCTCAAAAGCTTCTCATTTTTCAACAAAAATTTTCTGAAGATGGGCCTGGAAGTTAAAATTTCTAAATTATTTGTATGAATGTACTTGTTATTTTAGTGTTTTGTTGTTTTTTCAATGGGGCTTTAATGTTTCATAGGGTATTAGGATAACCCGATGATTTCGCCGTCTTCGGTAATATCCATACCGTTGGCTGCCGGCACTTTGGGAAGACCCGGCATGGTCATGATGGCACCGGTGATGGCAACCACAAATCCGGCGCCGGCAGACAGACGGACTTCTTTGACATGGATGTTGAAATTGCGCGGTGCTCCCAACAGGGCGGCATCATCCGAGAACGAGTACTGGGTTTTTGCCATACAAACCGGCAGGTGATCAAAGCCCAGAGCGGCAATTTCGTCCAGCTGTTGCTTGGCTTCCAGGGTGTATTCCACCCCATCGGCCCGGTAGATCTCTTTGGCAATGGTTTCAATCTTATCTTCAAGGGGCAGTTCCAGGGCATAAAGGGGTTTGTAAGGTGCCACATTCTGATCACAGAGTCTGACCACTTCCTCGGCCAGCTCCACCCCGCCTTTGCCCCCCTGAGAGAAGACGTCGGACAAGATCACTTTTACACCCTTATCTTCGCAGGCTTTTTTAACGGCGTCAAATTCGGCAGCCGTATCAGTTGGGAACTTATTGAGCGCCACCACCACTGGTACTTCAAACTTCTTTAAATTATCCAGATGCTGAACAATGTTGGCCGTTCCCGCTTCAACTGCTTTGACATTTTCTTTGGACAATTCCGCTTTTTCCACACCGCCATTCATTTTCAGCGCCCGGACAGTGGCAACGATGACCACGGCACTGGGGCTGATGCCGGCATAACGGCATTTAATATCAAAGAACTTTTCAGCTCCCAAATCAGCGCCGAAGCCAGCTTCGGTTACCACGTAATCGGCCAATTTTAAAGCTGTTTTAGTGGCCAGGACTGAGTTACAGCCGTGGGCGATATTGGCAAACGGTCCGCCATGAATAAAGGCTGGGGTATTTTCCAGGGTTTGCACCAGATTAGGTTTGATGGCATCTTTTAACAGCAGAGCCATGGCGCCGGTGGCTTCCAGATCACTTGCAGTCACCGCTTTGCCAGCGGTATTGTAGGCGACGATCATCCGGCCCAGACGTTCTTTCAAATCGGTCAGACTGGAGGCCAGACAGAGAATCGCCATAATTTCTGAAGCCACGGTAATGTCGTAGCCGGTTTCCCGTTCAACGCCGTTGGCGCGACTGCCTTGGCCGACGGTAATTTTTCGCAGGGCCCGGTCATTCATGTCCACTACCCGTCGCCAGACAATCCGGTCCATGTCAATGTTTAAGGCATTTCCCTGATGGAGGTGATTATCCAGCAGCGCCGCCAGCAGGCTGTGGGCTGAGGTAATGGCATGAAAGTCGCCGGTAAAATGCAGGTTGATGTCATCCATCGGGACCACCTGGGCGTATCCCCCACCTGCAGCCCCGCCTTTGACCCCAAAGCAGGGTCCCAAAGATGGTTCTCTTAAAGTAGTGATGGTTTTCTTGCCAATGTAATTCAGTGCCATGGACAGACCCACGTTGGTGGTTGTCTTACCTTCCCCGGCTGGGGTCGGGTTGATGGCCGTTACCAGAATCAGTTTACCATCCGGCTTATCCTGATTGTCCTTTAACACCGAAAGGGATACCTTCGCCTTGTGGTTGCCATAAAGCTCCAGATCATTGGCATTTATTCCCAATTTCTCAGCCACTTCTGAAATTGGCTTCAGATTGGCTTCCTGGGCGATTTGTACGTCAGTTTTCATTTTTAATAATTCTCCTTTTTTCAATAATTTCCACGTTTACTAATTCATTCTCATTTAGTATAAAGCGCGTTTATCTTAAAATTTTGCAACAAACGCGTTTTATAACTGACTTTATTAATTTTTTATCAGATGATTTTAGTATTCTTCTTTATAATAGATTATTTGTTATATCTCGGAATTTCGTTCACATCAATTTCTTTATTGTTTTCCAGATTCATATAAGGCGAACGGGCAACCGTCACCCGGATTTCTTTTTGCGGTTTTCCCGGTGTTCCCCAGACAACCTTCAATTCTTTTCCTTCAACGGCATATTCCGGCTTGATAAAGGCCAGCGAAATCATCCGCTGATAGTAATAACTATTCAATCGACCGCTGGAAATACCAATTTCACGGCCGTCAGCCAGAACCTTATCAGCGTGGTAATACATCGAAAAACCGCTGTTGTAATACATATCCATCGGGCGGTCGTCCATGGTTTCAAAAGGTTCAACGTCCTGACCTCTGAACTGTGAAGCAAAGATTTCGCCCAGGTCATCGGGATTCCATTCCAGGGTCACCATGGTTCTGGTCGGGTTTTTGGCAATTTCTTCCAATGCCGCCTTGCCCGGGAAGTCATGATCAAACTTGATCAGATATTCCCAGCCGACATCATAGGGGGTGACAAAACGGGTCGTTAAATCATCACCCACGCTGCCAACCAGGGCTCTATTCAGATTAAAAAAGCCTTCCATCGGTCTTGCGGCCATATACTCTTTTAGGCCTTCCGTTTCAAACCAGGGCAATGGATAATGCATATTGATATTCGGGAAACCGGCTTCAGTATGGTTCATGGTATAACCAACCTGTCCCAGCTTTTTGGCGTCAAAGGTTTTAGCCACTTCCCAGATACAGTCATAAACCGCTTCTGAATTTTTCGTATCGCCATGAATTTCGTAGCCCAGGGTGCCGGCCATGCCCAGTCTGAGAATGCGTACATCGATCCCGGCAATTTTTGCCATCCGATGTTTGGTAAAGGCTATATCATGGAGATCGCTTTGAGAAGCCTGTTCCAGAATTTCCAGAGATTTTGGTCCAGCCAGCTGGAAGAAAAACTCTTTACCCGACAAATCAACGCCTTCAACATCCATCTCAGTAACCGATACATAATATCCCACCACCGGGTTAAGCCAGTAGGTTCGGAAGTGATTTTCGGCAATCATCATGACTACTCCGTCAGTCAGAATGAAACCCTGGTCATTACATAGAACGGCATGGCGGATGCTGCCTGGTTTCATCTTTAAAAAGCTGTTGATGCAGATGGAGGTCAGGAATTTTGCCGCATCCGGTCCTTTAACATCATAAATTGGTGAACTATTCAATGTTGTCCCAAACCAGGCGGTAGATTTTGATGCCAAAATTTCATTTTTATACCCGGTGTACTCATAAGGTATCAGATTCCCTCCCTGGTTAAACAGCGTAAACGCATCGCGATTAATTGAATTTAACATTTTATTTCTCCTTTTGATTAAGAAGTGATAATGAAATCCTTCTCAATATTTATTTGTCCTTATTATATTTAACTTGCACTTTAAAGTCATTGTCCATATAATAAAAAAATAATCATTATTATTATACAAACTTGTATAAGATGAAAGGAGTTCCTGATGAAACTGAGCATTGATATTGTATTTGAACAGCTCGCCTGGCCGGACGCTGCATTAATTTCAGGCAAAACCATTCAATTAAACCTCTCCGGAATCCGCTTTTATCGCCCTGAGGGTGGTTGTGACCTGAGTGAGGAATTGCTCTATCTCAGCGATGCAAAACAATTAGCTGACCTGCAATCGCCAAAATCATTGTCCTTTATCTGTCTGGGTCCGATTGACGAAGCCCTGCTCGACCCCCATTGGTCGGTTATCATCATACCTTCGCAAACCGATGCCGGTGAGCTGTTTGACGCGGTTCAGGCGATTTTTGACCGCTATCAACGATGGCTGGAACACATTAACGAAGCGATTTTTAACGGCCAGACGCTCCAGGCCATCCTGGACGAAGCCTGCCGGTATCTTAAAAACCCGGCGGCCTTGTTTGACGATTCCCAGGGGCTGCTGATGCGCACCAGTAACATGAATCTGGATAAATTGGATGCGATCTGGGCTCACGTTCTGGAAAAAGGCTATTCTTTAAAAGAGGTTGACAGTATCAATCTCAGCGAAAAGTTCAGAACCCAGCACCAGCCCTTTTATTATCAGTCCCCGGATACGTTTGGAAACATCAAACGCCTGATTGCGCCGATTCTTGTCAATGGCCAGCTGTTCGGATCACTGGCGATGACGGAACTGATCAGTCCGCTGACAAAGTCCGAATATGCCAACCTGTGGCTGGCTCAGCAAATAATCGAAAATGCCCTAAAGGTGAATGACGAATTTTGCAAAAATCTGGAAACCCCCTGGTATCTCTACCGTTTGATTAAAGAAAAATACGTCGATCCCCATATCCTCGCCCATCATTTAGGTTTAAAAGACCGCAAGATCGCGGAACCTTATGCCTTATGGTGCTTTAGCCCTGCCGGAAAAATTATTGATTCGGATTTCAGCACTCAGGGTTACTCTAATCAGCTTTCCCGATTGTTTAAAGATCAGCTGATTTTTTTGTTTGAGTCACTGATTCTCGTCTGTGATTACAATCTCGAACCTGAAAATAAAAAACAGTTCCATGAGCTGATTCTGGATTTCTTAGCCAAACGCGAATTCAAAGCGACGAAGAGTATGGTTTTTAATGATATCTATGAAATTAATCTGGCCTATCTGCAGTGTCAGATAGCCAACGAATACGCCAATGATGCTGCTTGTGAAATTATCTGTTTTAATGACATTTATGCCGATCATATTTTAACGGTTCTTGATCGCCACACCAAACTCGATGTGCTCATTGTCCCCCAGCTTAAAAGCTTGAATCAGCAGGATCCCTATACCCACGAGTTGCTTTTATGTCTTAGAGCCTATATTGCCAACGGCAAAAACATTACCGCGGCCGCTGATTCACTCAAGATCCATCGCCACACCGTGGTTTATCGTTTAAAAAACATTCAAAAGCTCACGGGTCTGAATTATGAGATGCTCCAGGACGACATGATGTTTCAATTGTTTTTGTCCTGTGGAATTTTATTGCGAAATGTACCGCAATAAGAAATCATTTGTATTCCTTTTATAAAGACAAACAAAAAACAGCATCTCCATTAATTGGATAATGCTGTTTTTTTCTTTTCTAACTTTGTTAATTTTCAGTTGAGGTTCGGCTACCAATCCGGTGATTTTCCAGATCCTCGAAGATTTCCCGGACTGATAATGGTTTTCTGCCAATCAGCATTTCTACATCCTTGGAGCAGGCGTTCATCTGTTCCAAGCGGATGGCCCGGCCAAAGGTCACCATCCCATCGGAACAGAAGGGAAAGTTCTTGGCTGTTTCGGCCCATTCACCTTCGGTATTTCTCGGCACACCAATAGAATCGAAGAAGGCGTACATCTCGTCGTCAGTCAATTCCTGATAGGTAACCGTTTTGCCGGTGACTTCGCTGCCGATTTTACAGAATTCGGTAATGGTCATCGCTTCCGGTCCACTGATATCGTAGATGGTATTGTTTTCGCCAGCCCCGGCCGCCACACAGGCAGCGACTTCGGCACAATCATCCCGTGAAATGAAGGCCATGTGCCCATTGCCCATGTTAGTGGCCATTACACCGTTTTCGGCGGCACTTTGTTCAAACACCGATACCATTGCCTCGGCATACTGGGAATCCCGTAAGATGATCCAGTCAATATCAAGGCTTTTCAGGTAAGCTTCGGTGATTTTATGATCTGAAACTTCATAGGTATCACAGTCTTCTTCGCCGGCACCGACAATGGAGGTATAAACAATTTTTTTCACACCCGCTTCAACGGCAGCATCAATCGCGTTCTTGTGAGCAGTTCTTCGGCGCTCACCAACAAAAGGCATAGAGATTAGCAGTAGTACCTCTCCCCCTGCAAAGGCTTTTAATAATGTCTCTTTATTAAATATATCCGCATATCGGGTCTCGACGCCCTGCTCTTGATACTGTTTAATCACATCTTTGTTTGGGGTTGTAAAGATCAGCTGGTCTTTCGGCACTTTTTTTAAAATACTGCGCGCAGAATAACCGCCAAAATTACCGTCTACACCGGTCATTATTATTTTTCCCATTAATTCGTTTCTCCTTGTTTGTTATTTATCTAACTAAGACAAGTATAACGAATCTCTGACCAAAAAGATAATTCAAAGAAGCAAAGATGATAATCAGGTTTACTTATGATGTTATATCAATAACGTCCGATATCCCGGGCAATGGTATAGGCGGTGGCATTGGCCGTATAAACATTTTTAGGTTCAACACAATCGCCAAGTTCAAAGAATAATGGTGCGCAGTTTCTCAATTCATTTGACTGGTCTCGCAGTGGTTTCTGCCCAAGCGCATAGATCACCGTGTCCGCTTCATAAAGGCTTTGTTTGCCAATTTCGTAGTGTTGATTCAAACTGGCCTGGGTCACAGCCGATACCAACATTCCTTTTGCGATGGTATCGCAGCATTGTTCTTCTGAAAATGAGTCACCAACAAACTCACCAATGACACCTTTTTCAGTGATCTCGACAGCTTTGGTTGAAGTCACTACCACGATTTGATACTTCAGGATTTCATTGTTAATGGCCATTGAATGAATGACATTGTTTGAAAAGTTCAAACGGTTGGACATTTCGATAATGGTCACTTTTTTCCCTAGCTGTGAAAGATAAATGGCCAGTTCAATCCCGGATAATCCGCCACCTAGAACAACTGCTTTTTCGCCAACTTTCTCGGCCTCCAGATATCCCGCATCTGCATCCATAACGTTTTTGCCGTTAATTCCAGGGATATTGGGCATCACTGCTTTTGCGCCCAAGGCAGCAATGATAACATCTGGTTTTAAGACTTTAGCTAATTCCGGCGTGACTTCGGTATTCATACGCAAATCAATTTCCGCTTCTTCTATCAGCGCACTTTGTGAATCCAGATATTGCTGCATATTCTGCTTGAAAGGCACTTTTTTCTCACAACGCAAAGCACCGCCTAATTCATTTGACTTTTCACAAAGAATAACTTCATGACCGTGTTCATAAGCAGTCAGAGCCGCTTGCATACCACCGATGCCGCCCCCGGCAATCAATACTTTTTTCTTCTTTTGAGGCAATACCTGATTGTATTTTACTTCCCGTTCAAAACCAATTTCTGGGTTGATTGCGCAAATGCTTGTTAACTTTGTGAAGTGCGCCGAGAAACATTCAAAGCAACGAATGCATTTGCGAATTTTTTTCTCCTGTCCCATTTGGGCTTTAATAGGGGTGTCCGGATCAGCCATCAATTGACGGCACAACATCACCACATCGGCTTTTCCTGAAGCAATGATCTCTTCCAACAGCTCCGGTTCAGCCAATGCACCTACCGTTGCAATTTTAGAATGACGGATGACTTTTTTCACTGCCGCCGCATATTTTACATTGGCACCGTCATCTAAAAACATACTGGGGGAAGTGATGGTAAACACCGAAGTTTCTTCATGAGCGCCTACCGAAACGTTGATCAGATCCGCATGCCCATCTAATTGTTTGGCAATCTCAACGCCGTAGTCAATGTCATAACCGCCTTCAAAAAGCTCTGCTCCGCTGATCCGAACACAAACCGGAAAATCACGACCGCATTTTTTCTTGATATCGGCAATGGCCGCATTAACAAAGCGAGCCCGATTTTCCATGGAACCACCCCACTGATCCCGTCGGTTGTTATGGGGTCCAAGAAACTGGTTGAACATCCAGCCATGACCGGCATGGATAGTTACCATCCCAAAACCGCAGTGTTTGGCGGTTTGTGCCGCATCGCCAAATTTCTTGATGATTTCAAAAATAACTTCTTCCGGCATTTGGGGAATCTCCATCCCTAAACCATTCACCGAATCAAAGGCACCAAAAATCTCATTTCCCAGACCAAACTTGCTGTGATACGAATTTGCCCCACAGTGTTGGAGTTCAATATCGGCAACAGCGCCGTGTCTGCTGATACATTGAGAAAGTCTGTATAAAGGCGACAAAGCGGTGGGATCATCCAGTCTGATGGTCGGACCGATGGCACCTCTGGCATTATCAGCCATTGCTGAACCAATGCTGACGGTGGCCGCTCCGCCCTGAGCCTTTCTTTCAAAATAAGCGATAAATTCATCCCCCGGATGCAATCGCTCGTCGGGATAGTATTCCAACCCAATTGGCGCTGCAAAAATCCGGTTTCTAAACTGTCTGTTTCCCAGTACTACTGGCGAAAATAATTGTTCAAATTTTTTCATTAAATCTCTGCCTTTCAAAATAAAATAATAGCATTCAACGCTTCTATCGTAATTAAAATTAACACTGTTGTCTAACGATTAAAAAGCCTGATGCTTATGCTAAAAATGCATAAGTACCAGGCTTTTGTGACCTCTTTAATTTTTGTCTCGCGCTGTATTGAGGAATGCGTTAAGACAAGGATTTTTATTCGCCTGATTCCAGGCAAATTCAATGTTATATTGATGATGCGTCTGATTAATTTTCAAAAACGTGATCGTCTGATATTTTTTCGTCAGCCCATCTGAATCAGGATAGAAAGAAATGCCCCTTCCCAATTCAGTTAACAGTAACTGGGTTTCAAACGAATCGACTTCAATGACTATCGGATCAAAACCATCCTGACGACAGCAATCCAGAATATAATCATAATGCTTCTGAAAGCTTTCCCTTTTGGGCACAATAATTTTCTCATTTCTAAGTTCAGTTGCTTCAATCGATTCTCGTCCTGCAAACCGATGAAATGGCCCCACACCAACTTTTACATTATATTGACAGACATTTAATGAATTGATTCCTTTTTCATCCTGCAGTTCTGCTTTAAAGACCGAAATAATATCCAAAGTGCCATCGTTGATTTGGGTCAGCAATTGTGCCGGTGTACTTTGTTGCAGAACGATTTCGACACTTTGATTTTTTTGCTGATATCGTTTTAATACCCCAGTCACATACTCAAAGCCCAGATCATTAGAAAAGCCCACTTTTAAGACATTGTTTTCTTTGTAACTTAAACGCACGCCATCTTCAACCGCTTTATCGTATAATTTCAGTATCGATTTCACACTGGTTAAATAATCGCTACCCGCTGGAGTGAGCTGAACTTTTGTGGTGCAACTTTCAAAAAGTGCAAAACCAATCTCTTTTTCCAATTGTTTGATGGCGCGACTGATGGTCGTTTGTGAAACAAACTGGCGCCTTGCAGCTTCAGTGAAATTTAAAGTTTCAGATAATGCGATAAAATACTCCAGGGTTTGTCGATTCAAGCACTTGCTCCCTCCTTACTCTTTTTAATAATCAATTGCATAAATTCATCAATGAGGGGATTATCATCATTCTTATTTCGGGCCATGCAAAATTCTGAATGATGATGGGTTTCGATCAGTTTTATCCGGTGAATCCCAGAAGCTTCGGTTAGCACTTCCTCAGAAATAATGGCAATTCCTTTATTGGCACTGACCAATAAAATCATCTCATCAAAATTATCAACCTCTTTAATAACATTCGGTTCAAAACCGTCCTGTTCGCAGCTCCTGAAAAAAGAGTCATGATACTTGGGTCCATAGGTTTTTGAAAAAATAATCAGCTTCTCAGATTTCAATTCATTGCCATAGATTTCATAACGATCGTGCCAGGGATGACTGGTCGAGACAATGACACATAGGGTGCTGGTGAATAAGGTGGTGATCTCGATCTGGGGATAGGTCTGAATTTCATTGGCCAGTCCGAACATGATATCAATTTCGTTATTTCTTATTTTTTCAGATAATTTTCTAAAGCTGAGTTCATACAGTTCCAGATTCACTTCCGGGTGACGGGCGACAAATTTACTTAACACCTCCGGCAAAAAACGTTTTTCAACCGGACCGGATACGCCGATTCGCAATGATCCTGAAAACCCATTTTTTAAGGCCTTGGCCTTTATTACTGCTTGTTCGTAATCCTCAATGATCCGCTTGCTGGCTTCATAAAAAGCTTTGCCGGCCAAGGTTAAGGTCGGACGATAACCGGATCGGTCAAACAATTGAAAATCCAGTTCCTGTTCCATAGCGGCCATCTGTTGGCTCATGGCCGTCTGGGAGACAAAGCATTCCTGAGCCGCTTTGGTAAAACTGCCGTGCTCAACCGCTGCTATAAAATACTCCAATTTTCTGAAATCCATTTTTCCACCTCGCTGGGATGATCATTCATCATTGCATTCTTTGCTCCAATTTTATCATTCGTTTGTTTTCCACACAACGCTAAATTTATGAAGCATCTGGTTTTGCTTCAATTCAATCATAGATTGCGATTTTTCTGCTATTCCAATAGCGAACTGGCAACAATTATAAGTTTACAGAATAAAAAAGCTATCTGTGCTTTGTCTACAGGCAGACAAAGCACAGATAACTTTTATTGATTTTTATTTTCTTAAGGTAAACTGATGGATGGTTTCTTTTAATAATTCCGCCTGGCTGGAAAGTTCTTCGCTGGCAGCGGCACTCTCCTCCGAGGTTGCTGAGTTTTGCTGAACCACCTGGGCTACCTGGTCAATACCCGCATTAATCTGGGCGATCCCCGTTGCCTGATCATTTGATGCCAAGGCGATGTTCCCCATCAGATCAGTGATTTCGCTAATCCCGCTGACAATATCATTAAGCGCCGTTGCGGTTTCATTGGCCATTTGCGTCCCATGTTGAACCTTATTGATGGAACCTTCAATCAGCCGGGTGGTTTCCTTGGCCGCTTCGGCGCTGCGGGCCGCCAGGGTTCGGACCTCTTCTGCCACCACCGCAAAGCCCTTGCCATGAACGCCCGCTCGGGCTGCCTCTACAGCCGCATTTAAAGCCAGAATATTGGTCTGGAAAGCAATGTCGTCAATGACTTTAATGATTTTGGAAATGTCTTTGGACGATTGATTGATATCAATCATGGCGTTTTGCATTTCCGCCATCTGTCCGTTGCCGATATCCGCATTTTCACGAACAACCCCGGTTAGTTCCCGGGCCTTATTGGCATTTTTGGCGTTTTCCCTGGTCTGATCGGTAATTTCAGCGATTGATGCGGTTAGCTCTTCGATGGAACTGGCCTGTTCGGTGGCTCCCTGAGCTAACGACTGACTGCCAGCAGCCACCTGGTTGGCTCCTGAACTGACCTGCAAGGCCGCCGTGTAGATTTCACTTAAGAGCGTATTTAGTGTTTTGATAATCTCATTCAGGGCATTTGAGATCCCGATAAAATCGCCGTTATACGCCTGAATATCGTCAATGTCTAAGTTGCCATTGCCAATTTCCCTAGTCACTGCTGAGATTTCTTCAATAACACTGTTTAATTGTGCAACGGTGCCGTTCACTGATTGTTTCATCTGGTCAAAACCACCTTCGTATTGACCCGTGATGCTGGTTCTCAAATCACCAGTCGAAATGGCATCCATTACTGTCGAAATCTCATCAAAGGGCTTGGCAATCTCCATCAGGATGTTGTTCATCCCGGAAATAATGGTTTGCCATGAGCCTCTAAAACTTGTTTCATCAGCTTTTATCTGCTTTCCTTTAATAATGGAGTCTAACAGCATGTTGGCTTCGCCAATCAGATCCCCAACAGACCTTTTGACTACACCTAAACTCATATTGATTGCCCCAAAATATTCTTTTATTTCATTTGTGTATTGATTACCTTCACCGATCGTCAGATCAAAGTTCAGATCGCCATCGGCTAGAAGCAGAAGGTTTTCTTTGAGCCGTGAAACCTCGGCCTCTGTGTATCGATTGATACTCACCATTGATGTCAGATCCATAGTTATTTCTAGAAAACCGATATTTTTATTTTTTTTGTTGGTGATTAATCGGGAATTCTTTTGCAGGTATGCGCCTAAAAATTCAAAGTCAAAGGTAGTAATGCCGTTATTAACCAACTGATAAATACTGCAGTTTTCCGGACATTCTACGGTATTACAATGTTCCACCCCAAATTCACAGGCTTTTCTGCCATAGGCACCTTCCCGGTTCTCAATAATGCCAGCCTGCAAAAGTTGATTCTCCAGGGTTTTATTAAAAAACAGCCAATGGGAATTGGTATCCAGAATGTGCATGGGATAAGGTATAGCATCCATGGCATTCTCATACAGTTCAATTTTAGCCGAATTTTGAGTGACTATTCTGCTAATATTATCAAGCAGAAACAAGTAGATTCCTGAAAGACCCGCGGCAGCTGGTTTAACATCATCAGGATCCATCATGACGGATAATTTTTTAGTGTCCGCTTCCAGTATGGAGAGGGACTCACCAATTAAAATAAGATTTCTTCCCAATAAGTCATTATTTGATATTGGCAGCGCTTCAAGCGAAAGTTCTCCGGTTGCTAATTGACTTGCTGCATCTGAATATATCTGCATCTTACTTACCAACGCCATAACAACCTGACTTAATTCATCTGGATCATTTTCAATCGCGCTCAATTCAAGGTTTCCCGCGCCGTCTGTGAGGTGTTCCAAAATGCCAGCTATTTTTGATGAACGTTTGTAATATTTTGATGACAGAATAATCAATGAACCTAAATTTAAACATAGACCAATGCCCAAAATTGCCAGGATGATCAGTGGCTGATTAAGCATTGAAGACTCCGGCAAACTATTTTGACTAAAAATAGCTAAAGCCATACAAGTAATCAATAAATAGATCGCAAGAATTGGAATGCCTAATTGAAATATCCATTTTCTTTTGTTATTCTTCATAATTTTTTACCTCGTATCATAATTTTGCTCAGGAAATTTTAACATTTCAATTGGTTGATACAACAGCATCAATTTTGATAAACGTTTTCATTTCCGATGCTTTTAAAAAAGAATCTTATCCACTATAACGAATTTTCTAAAAAAAAGATAATTCAAAAAGGCAAAGCTGTTGATAAGTTTTGGTTATGCTTTTGAACATCGAAAATAGTCAATCTTAAATAGGGGTTTAAGATTAACTATTGACAGTATTTATTAATTTTTGATTATTTTATGGCCAAAACTATCCCTTATGCCCCAATGATTTCCTTAGCCTTGGCTGCCGAGCTTCCGGCATCTGGTGCATAACCATCAGCACCGATTTCGTCAGCATATTCTTGTGTAACAGGGGCACCGCCGACGATGACTTTCATCTCAGGTATTGCCGCTTTAATGGTCTGAACCGCTTCTTTCAAAGCTGGCATGGTTGTAGTCAACAGACCGGAACAGGCAACCAGAACAACATTTTTATTTTCTTTGGCCGCTTCCACAAATCGTTCCGCTGGCACGTCAACACCCAAATCAACCATATCGAAACCAGCACTTTCCAGCATCATCACAACCAGGTTTTTCCCAATATCGTGAAGATCACCGGCAACGGTTCCCATAATACAGGTACCCAAAGAGCTTGAGCCATCGCCAGCCATCACTGGCTTTAACACTTCCACCCCTTTGGACATCGCTTTGGCGGCAATGAGCATTTCTGGGACAAAGATTTCGCCGGATGAGAATTTATCACCAACTACACCCATGGAAGCGATCATCGCGTCCAGGATATCCTGTGCTTTGTCGCCAGCGTCCAATGCTTCCTGAACCGCTGCAGCAACTTTCTTTGATTTACCAGTTTCGACTAATACTTTTACATCTTCTATTTTTGACATGTAGATTTTCTCCTTTTATTTTTGATTTAAATTTAATGCACTTATTTTACAAAAATACCTTCGCGGAAGGCGCCGATGTATTCCATACAATATTCGTCTTCACCCATCATCGCTTCAGTGGCAAAGAGCATTCCCATCATATCCTTGTTGAGCGGAACGAGGATGAAGCTGTCTATGCCAGCACTCATGGCCAATACGGCAAATGCCTGGTTGGCAATCCGGCGGGCGGGCAGATTAAAGGAAATATTGCTGACCGCACCGGTGACATGGATGGTCGGGTATTGGGCTTTAATGCCACGGATGACTTCGGTGACCATGGTGATGCCATCTTCGGAGGTGCAGAGCATTTCAATCAGGGGATCAATATGCATCCGTGATGGATCGATGTTATATTCTTTAACCTTCACCATCAGATCGGCAAAAACGTCCAGCCGGTCTTTGGCGGTTTTGGGAATCCCCTTGTCGCTGTTAAGCAAGGCCACACATTCCCATTTGGTATCGGCGATGGCTTTAAAAGCCACATCAACCTTGTCACCTTCTAATGAAACGGAATTAAACAGTCCCGGCTTATGACAGTATTTAATGGACTCAATGCAGGTGTAGACGTTGGGACTGTCCACCGCAATCGGCGTGTCCACCGCATTCTGGACAATGTCAATCAGCCATTTCATGGTTTCCAGTTCAATGTCGTCGTCTACTGATGCGCAAACATCGATGAAATCCGCTCCGGCTTCCGCCTGTTTAATCGCCAGATTCTTAATAAATTCGGCATCCTTGGCCGCAATCGCTTTGGCGCTGGAGGGGATGGCGCCGTTAATTTTTTCTCCAATAATGATCATGTTCTTCTCCTTCAGTGATTACTCTTTGCGTAAATTATTTGATATGCTTATATTTTTCAACGGCATCATTAATCGGAAGAATACCTTCCATAAAGCTTTCCGGACCTGCTCCGCTCATCAATCTAAAGCCCATAAATACATAGCTGCCATAAGGGCCATAGGTTTCCATACAACGTTTGACGTCAGCATCAATTTCTTCATTCGTGGCCTCTTCTAGACCAGGACGGCCGTTGGTGTCATAACCGCCAACCACAGCAATTTGGCTGCCGTATTTTTTCAAAATCCCTTCAATATCGTTCATCGGTTGAGCCGATGTCCAGGCAGCCGTACCGATTTCCACATAATCCGGAATGATCTCTTCACATTTCCCGCAGGTGTGAATAAAAGGAATGATTCCATGCGCCTTAATGGCATCATTTAACCGTTTATGATGGGGTTTGATCAGTGACCGATAGGTTCCAGGAGACATAAACAGGCCTCTTTCGGTAGCAATGTCATCATAGCTGGTAATAATATCCGGTTTAAAATGTTTGGCGACTCGTTCAACCAGCTTAATTTTATAATCGGTAATCGCAGCAAACAGTGCGTCGCAGGCTTCCGGCTCTTCCAGCATGGCACAGAGGGCGTTTTCAAAACCCATCAGGTGCGTCAAACGTAAAAACTGTCCATTCCACATCCCATATTCAACCACTCGCTGATCACGGTCAGCTCCAAAAATGCCTGCCTGCATGGCAAGGCTGCCTTCCCAATCGTACTCATCCAAATTTGGGAACTTAACGATATTTTCCCATTTTTCAATATCATCCAGCACGGGTTTACCGCCCGGAACCGGCTGGCCGCCAGCTGATTCCGTAGCATGCCAGGTTACCCCAAAGCCGTCCAGACCACCGCCGGCCGGACCGTTTTCAAAGCTCTCAAAAGCTCCGCCATACATAATGACATCACTCATTTCGTTGGGCACCCACTCTGGTTTTTTGTGTTCAACTGCTGCCAGTAAAAAATTCTCTTTTGGTGTTAACATGATATTTCCTCCTGAATTTAATGGATTTTTACCAATTCAATGGTTATTTTTAATTAAAACCGTTTACATGGTTTAATTATAACGACATTATTACGAAAAGTACATCCGGCATAGTAGAGGATAATACAAAGCTCATACTCTACACAGTGTAGGATATCGTGGTAAAATAGTAATGACCCCTTGCAAAATGACCATGCATGACATAGAATGAAGCTGCATCGTGAAATTTCTGAAAATTTATTTAAAATTAGAGGTACCTATGAGACTTTCTCGGGATGTAATCTACTATTGGCTGATTAAAAAGTTTGCCGTTAGCTTTGAGAAAAAAAGTGATCCGGACATTGGCTTTATGCGTCCCGTGTTCTATGAAACAGACCTGGACATTGCTGGAACCGTGGTTATCATTGATGCCGACGGTCTCAAATCCCTGATTGAAAGCCGGAACCATGGCGCTGAGTCGCTCTTTTTATGTACCGAAAAACCAAACCGGTCACTGAAGATGATTGATGGAACCGTAATGGTGATAAAATCAAACCTTTCCGCATTATCATTATTCAATTACCTCCAAGATATCTACAATCGATTCGATCAATGGGATGAACGGTTAAACCAGATCTACTATGAAAATGGCAGTTTTCAGGATCTGATTGACAGCTGCCAGTCGATTCTGACCGAACCGATTCTTTTGATTGATAAAAAGTTTCATTATACGGCCTATTCCAAATCCATTGAGGAATTAACCAGCGCTGCTTTTATGGATGAAAATAAAAATTCACTCCCAGAAGTGGTGAACGATTTTATCACTGATTCCAGTTTCCAGTCCTTGTATGATTTGCCTGATATCTTTGACTACGCCATGGTATCGCCATCCGGTACAGACGAAATGATCTGCAAAAATGTTTTTGATCATAATGGCTATGTAGGACGGTTTATCATCCAGCTGTCAAACGGCAGCGAAGAAATTGCAAAAACCTATGTCCGGACTATTTTGGCCCATTTATTTACCACCGCTGATAAACTGTACCAAAAATATCAGTCCTTCAATTTAAAAGAAGTAGCGCTAAACAGCCTGCGGGAGCCACTGCTGAACATGCTACAAAATGAACAGAGTTCCGACGAACAATGGCAGAAAGTCGCCTTTGAAAACAACTGGAAAACAACGGACAATCTGCAGCTCGTGCAATTTCGATCCAATACCCGGTATGCCAAAAATGTTTATACTGATTACCTCAGTTCCGAAATTGAAAACCAGTGGCAGGGCTGTGTCTGTCTGAATTACAGGGAACGACTGCTGATGCTGATTAATCTGGATCAGTTTAATTCGGTCAATGATAAAAATTTTTATCGACAATTACCCTATTTTCTTCGAGACAGCCTGTTGGTGGCTGGATTAAGCCGGGTTTTTGGGGACATGGGTGATTTGCGGGCGGCCTATCACCAAACTGAAATTGCCCTGGATTTCGGCACCTGCGACCAGCCGATGTTCTGGACGTATCGGTTTGATGATTATGCCTTTCATTATCTACTCAAAAATAGTCCTGGTATTTTTGCCATGCATCAAGTCTGCAGTGAAAAACTTTTAACGCTCCGGCAATATGATGCCGAGAAACATACCGAGTATTATAAAACGTTATTGACCTTTTTTGACTGTCGACTCAACGCTGCAGCGGCAGCCAAACGGCTGTATATTCATCGCAGTTCCTTTCTCAACCGTCTGGAAAGAATAGAAGAACTGTTTAACATCGATTTTAATTCCAATAACGAACTGCTTTATCTGGGTTTGTCGATGCTAATTATCGAGCGAAATTAACATGAAAGTGGTGAAATAGTGAAAGTTATTGTAGGTAATTGCGAAATGAAAAAG
>NZ_DJGY01000067.1:0-38212 GCF_002435675.1 Acetobacterium sp. UBA5834
GAGGCTTGACAATATAGGAAGGAAAAAAATAAAATGGCATTAATTAATGAAAATTATCTAAAACTACCTGGATCCTACCTATTTTCAGAAATCGCACGACGGGTGGAAGCTTATAAAGCGGCCAATCCGGAGGCAAACATCATTCGATTGGGGATTGGTGATGTGACGAAACCGCTACCCGAAGCAGTCATCACCGGCTTACATAGCGCAGTTGACGAAATGGCCAGCGAAAAGACATTTAAGGGCTATGGTCCGGAACAGGGCTATGATTTCCTGCTGGAAAAAATTATCGAGTTTGATTTTAAAGCCCGGGGCGTTGAACTGGCGGTGGACGAAATCTTTGTCAGTGACGGTTCCAAAAGTGACACTGCCAATTTTCAGGAAATCTTCAGTCAGAATACCAGAATTGCCATCACCGATCCGGTATACCCGGTCTATGTCGACAGCAACGTTATGGCTGGTCGAAGTGGCACCTTAGGTGCTGATGGCAAATGGAGCGACATGGTCTACATTCCCTGTACCGCTGAAAATGGCTTTGTTCCCCAATTACCAACCGAAAAGGTGGATCTGATCTATCTTTGTTTTCCCAATAACCCGACTGGCACCACCATTAATAAAACCGAACTGAAAAAGTGGGTGGATTATGCCAAAGCTAACCAGGCCATTATTCTGTATGACGCAGCTTATGAAGCCTATATTCAGGAAGATGATGTCCCTCATAGTATCTATGAGATCGAAGGTGCCAAAGCGGTTGCCATTGAATTCCGTAGTTTCTCCAAAAATGCTGGCTTCACCGGAACCCGTTGCTCCTATGTGGTGGTGCCCAAAGAAGTGATGGGCTACACTGAAGCCGGGGAGCCGGTTGAAATCAATAAACTATGGAACCGTCGCCACTGTACTAAATTCAATGGTGTGCCCTACATCATTCAAAAAGGCGCTGAAGCGGTGTATACCGAAGCCGGTCAAGCGCAGATTAAGGCTCTGGTGGCATACTATATGAATAACGCCAAGCTGATCCGTGAAGGGGTTGCCAGTACTGGCATTGAAGTTTTTGGCGGTGTCAATGCTCCCTATATCTGGCTGAAAACGCCAGAGGGCATGGATTCATGGAGCTTCTTTGACAAACTCCTCACCGAGGTCAACATTGTCGGAACCCCTGGTGTGGGCTTTGGTCCCAGCGGTGAAGGCTATTTCCGACTAACCGCTTTCGGCAGCAAAGAAAACACTGAAGAAGCGATCCGACGTTTCACCACCGAATTTAAATTATAAGATCCTGCTAAACAAAAGATGCCCGGCAACAATGCTTGTCCGGGCATTTTTTATAGGACGGTTACTTGTCTCTGAGCAGTCACTCAGCCTTAAAAAATCATTAAAAGTGTTGACACTTTTCATAAAGTTACTTACAATATTGTTAGCACTCTTTCAGAAAGAGTGCTAACAATATACAAAATGAAGAAGAGGTATGTTATGGAAAAGAAGCAGTTTAAATCTGAATCCAAGCGTCTGATGGATTTGATGATCAATTCAATTTATACTAATAAAGAAATTTTTCTACGGGAATTGATTTCAAATGCATCGGATGCCATCGACAAGGTTTATTACAAAACATTAACCGACAAAGATAAAACCTTTAATAAGGACGACTACTATATCCGGATTCATCCCGACAAGGACAACCGTACTCTGACCATTGAAGACACCGGGATCGGAATGACCGAAGCGGAACTGGACGACAATCTGGGAACCATTGCCAAAAGCGGTTCCAGCGATTTCAAAAGCGAACAGGAAATGGAAGAAGATTTCGACATCATCGGTCAGTTTGGAGTCGGCTTCTATTCGGCCTTTATGGTAGCTGACAAGGTTACCGTGGAAACCAGGGCGGTTGATTCCGAACAGTCCTATATATGGGTTTCAGAAGGGGCTGACGGTTATACCATCGAACCGGGAACCCGCAAAACCCATGGTTCTAAAATTACCCTGCATCTCAAAGAAAATACCGAAGACAACAACTACGATGATTATCTGGAGCCTTACCGAATCCGTCATCTGGTGGAACATTACTCCAATTTTATCCGCTACCCGATTAAAATGGTGGTTGAAAATAGTCGCATTAAAGAAGAAACCAAAGACAGCGATAATCCGGAATACGAAACCTATCTGTCGGATGATGTGCTGAACTCAATGATCCCGATCTGGCGCAAAAATAAAAATGAGCTTACCGATGAAGACTACAACAATTTCTATCATGACAAACGACTGGGCTTTGATGCCCCGTTGGCCCATGTTCACCTCAGTATTGAAGGGGCCATGAGCTACAAGGCGATTCTTTATATTCCCGGTCAGGCGCCTTTTGACTACTACACCCGGGATTATGAAAAAGGTCTGGAGCTTTATTCCAACGGTGTCCTGATTATGGAAAAATGCAGTGAGCTGCTGCCGGATTACTTCAGCTTTGTCAAAGGGGTGGTGGACTCGGAAGATATTTCCCTGAATATTTCTCGGGAAATGCTCCAACAGGATCGTCAGCTGCGACTGATCAGCCGCAAAATCGATTCCCGAATTTCTGAAGAACTCAAAAAAATGCAGGAAAACGATCGGGAAACCTATGAAAAATTCTTTAAAGCCTTTGGTAACCAGATCAAGGTGGGTACCTATGATAAATGGGGTCAGGACAAGGAAAAACTGCAGGACTTCCTGCTCTTCTATTCATCCAAAGAAGGCAAGATGGTGACCCTCAAGGAATACGTGGAGCGGATGCCGGAAGACCAGAAATACATCTATTATGCCACCGGCTCATCGGTCAGCCAGCTGGAAAAACTGCCCCAGGTTTCGATCATCAAAGACAAGGATTATGAGATCCTGTATTTAACCGAAACCATTGATGAGTTTGTCACTCAGACCTTAAGACAATACGGCGAAAAAGAATTCCGTTCCGTATCCAGCCAGAATCTGGGACTGGAGGCACCGGAAGAAGATCAGAAAGACGATGCTGAGCAGACTTCCGAAGTGGATGAAAAGCTGTTGGCAAAAATGAAAGAACTGATCGGTGATGAGGTGGTTAAGGTTAAAACCACCGCTCATTTAAAAGATGACGTGGCCTATCTGTCCACTGAAGGGGATCTGTCCATTGAAATGGAAATGACCTTAAACACCATGCCCCAGGGTGGCGATGTGAAGGCCAAGAAAGTGCTGGAAATCAACAAAAACCATCCGGTTTATGAAAAACTGAAAACTTACTATGAAGCCGACGACGAGCAATTTGCCCTTTACACCGAACTGCTTTACAATCAGGCCCGCCTGATTGCCGGACTGCCACTGGACGATGTGGTGGCCTTTACCAAAAATATCAGCAAGCTGATGTAGATATAATCACAATACTTTCAGAAAACCAGTGTCGTTTAAGATGAATGGCGCTGGTTTTTTCTGCCATTTGACAAGTCCAGGCAATTTTGCTACACTAATAACAGTAACTGAAAGGTATGAGATGATGATTTTAACAATTGAAGCAGCTCTGACAATGGGATTATCGATGAGACATTGTTTAGAGCCTAAAGATAAAGTGTAAAACTTTTATTCTCATCGGTCTAAGCGCTTGATAGGATAGCAGTTTACTAGAGTTTATTGGCAAACTCCCGTACCGACCAATTGTTAATCTGTTGTTTCCTGCAGACTCGGACAGGCTATCGCCGTGTCCGCTCTGATGCAAACAACATGATATAACAATTGTCGGTACTACGTTATTTGTTTGATTATAGGCTATAGCATGCTATACTTTGTTTTACTGCGCCTAAACCGATAGCCATACAAAAAGTTTTAAGGCCATAACGCAATGCTCGTTATGGCCTTTTATAATGACAGAGAGTCAGTATAAGGGTGACTCTCTGTT
This sequence comes from Acetobacterium sp. UBA5834, assembly GCF_002435675.1. Lineage (NCBI taxonomy): Bacteria > Bacillati > Bacillota > Clostridia > Eubacteriales > Eubacteriaceae > Acetobacterium > Acetobacterium sp. UBA5834. The sequence goes on from NZ_DJGY01000067.1 coordinate 3,887, forward strand.
TTTATTTTGTGAATTTTTAAAGGAGAAAAAAATGGGACTATTGGACGTTATCAATTTATCACATTCGTTTGGTGATAAAATTTTATATCAAGAGGCTTCCTTTGAACTGTTCAAAGGTGAGCACATGGGGATTGTCGGACGCAATGGTACTGGCAAGACCACTTTGTTAAATACCCTAATTGGTGAAATCATTCCCGATGGTGGGGAGATTCGCTGGCAAAAGGGCATTAAGGTCGGATATCTGGATCAGCATGCCCAGATTGATCAGGAGATTACGGTGTTTGACTATCTGAAAACATCGTTTCATGAGCTCTACGAAACCGAAGCCCAGTTGACCAGAATTTATGAAAACATGGCCAGCGACTGCAGTGAAAAAGCCATGAACCGGGCTGCTAATCTGCAGAGCTTGCTGGAAAACTCGGGCTTTTATGAACTGGAGAGCCGTGTGTTAAAAATTGCTGATGGTTTGGGGATTACTGCCCTGGGAATGGACAGCTTTTTGGAAAATCTCAGCGGCGGGCAGCGGGCCAAGGTCATTCTGGCCAAGCTGCTGCTGGAAGAACCCAATGTGCTGCTGCTGGATGAACCCACCAACTTTCTGGACAAGGAGCATGTGACCTGGCTCACCGATTATTTAAAAACCTATGAGGGCACCTTTCTGGTGATTTCTCATGACTTTGATTTTCTGGACAAGATTACCACCTGTGTCTGTGACATTGAATTCTGCACCATTAAAAAATACAGCGGTAATATTTCAAAGTTCATTGAGCTGAAAGGTCTCAGACGGGAAAGTTATATCCGGGAATTTGAGGCCCAGAAAAAGGAGATCAAGAAATTTGAAGACTATATTTCCAAAAACAAAGCCCGGGCTGCCACCGCCAGTATGGCCAAAAGCCGGCAGAAGCAATTGGATAAAATTGATCGGCTGCCACCACCGGAACTGGTGCCCAAACCCAATTTCCGCTTTAACGCATTGCACATTTCGGCCCAACGTTCTTTGAGTGCCAAAGATCTGGAAATTGGCTATGATTATCCGCTGCTATCTAAACTTAATTTTAAAATCGAGTCAGGTCAGAAAACCGTGATTACCGGGTTTAACGGGATTGGCAAATCCACCCTGCTTAAAACCCTGATCAAGCAGATCCCGGCGATTTCCGGCAAATTTAAATTTGCCGACAATATCAAGGTCGCCTATTTTGAACAGGATCTCAACTGGGATAATCCCACCCTGACCCCCATTCAGGTGGTCTCCGATGCTTATCCCAAACTGTCTCAGAGTCAGTTGCGGCGCTATCTGGCCCAGTGTGGTTTAAAGGCCAAAAGTATGCTTCAGAGCGTCGACACCCTTAGCGGTGGGGAACAGGCCAAGGTTAAAATCTGCATCCTGATGCTGACACCGGCCAATTTTTTAATCCTTGATGAGCCGACCAACCACCTCGATGCCGATGCCAAAGAGGTGTTAAGAAAAGAGCTGATCAAATGGACTGGCAGTCTGATTCTGGTCTCCCATGAATCCTCTTTTTATGAGGACTGGGCCGATGCGATCATCAATATAGAAGGTTAATGCCAATAATAAACGATGTCCTCAAAAAAAACTTAACAGATGTAAAAAATCCGGCTATAATAAATTAATCGGTAGTTATGATTTGCCTGATTTAAAATAAAATCACACAATGAAATGAGACATTCGTGAAAATACAATTTTTACAGCGAGAACGCATCAATAAAATATTGGCCAATCTTTTTGATTATCCGTTGACCATCGTCGAAGCGCCCATGGGTTACGGAAAAACAACGGCAGTCCGGAATTTTCTTAAAGCAGCGGGGCTTCAGCCGATCTGGATCACATTTCAGCCGGAGACGGGGTTTATTGATTATTACTGGCACAAATTTGCCACCGCAGTTAGCCGGATCGATCAAGCCAGTGGCGAGACCCTGAAACAGCTGGGCTTTCCGGTGGATGTCCCGCAGATGGATCAGGTAATTTCGGTGCTGTCGGACATGGTTAGTGATGAGAAAATTATTCTGGTGTTGGATGACTATCACTTGACCAATAGCGAACCGCTGAATCGCCTGGTGGCGCAGATTGTTTCGGAGGGGATCGAAAATTTTACTCTGATCCTGATCACCCGCAATACGGTTCATTTAAACAGCGCCGAACTGGTGGCCAAAGGATATTGTCAATTGATCAATCAGGATCTGCTCAAATTCACCGAGGCAGAAGTCCGGGATTATTGCCTGATGATGATGGACACCATTTCTGAAAAAGATGTACAGCAAGTAAACGACTATGCCGGCGGCTGGATAACCCTGACCTATATGCTGCTGCTTGGACTGGAGCAGGGGATTCCAGTGGGCCTGAACATGACCATTGAAGAGCTGATCAATCAAACCATTTTTTCCGGTTATGACAACACCATCCAGGATTTTCTGATTCAACTGTCGGTGATGGACGCCTTTACCGAAGAACAGGCCCGGTTTATTACCAGCGAAGCCAAGGCTGGCGTGATTCTTGGTCATCTGAAAAAGGAAAACTCCTTTATTTATTTTGATGAGATCAATAAAAGCTATCAGATTCATCATGTGCTGCTGGATTTTTTGCGAACCAGACAGCGGTTTTCCCCAGAACAACGACAGATGGTGTATTATCGGTTGGGGGAATGGTATCTGATCCACCAGGAGTTTCCCAAAGCTTATCGTTATTTTTATCAGGCCGGCGCCGATCGGCGCATCCTTGAGCATTTAAATAATCCCGAAAATATCCGCAATGAGTTGGCTGAATTTGATGGCGCCGGGGAGCTGTTTGCCAAAACCCCGATCGCAGTGCTGCATCAATACCCGCTGGCCTATTTGCAGCATATTCTGGTTTCGCTGCTGCGGGGAAATGACGAAACGGCGGCGGTCTGCTGCCAACAGCTGGCCGAATTGGAGCAGTATTTTACCGCTTTGGATGATCACACCCGACCCGATAAAAACCGGATTTTGGCGGAGCTTAATATTGTCCGCAAGTTCACCCTCTTTAATCATGTCGAAGCGTCCACTGCCCGGAATGATCTGATCAATGAGCTGCTAAATGGGGAGCAGTCCTACATTATGCAGCGGGATAATGAGTTTACCTTTGGCTCGCCCCATTTACTTTACAATTATTTCCGGGATCCGGGGGCCTTCGAAAAAACCGCCGCCCTGGTGATCAAGAAATTTCCAGTTTACCCCCGCTATGCCAACGGCAATGGCACCGGTTCAGAACACCTGGCCAGGGCTGAATTTGCTCTTGAAACCGGCAACTGGACCGAGGCGCAAATAAACAGTGACAAGGCGATTTATAAAGCCCGAACCAAAGAGCAGTACAGCATTATCATTTGCGCCAACTTTAATTTAATTCGGCTGGAGATTTTTCAGGGGCATATCAATGACGCCCTGAATCGCTTCCGGGAATTGGAAAAAGAAATTCTGGCCGTCAAAAACCCTATTTTCAACACCACACTGGATATTTGTAAGGGTTATATTTATGCCTGCCTGGATCAGGTGGAAAAAATTCCCTTTTGGCTCCAGATCGGCAATATGACAACGGCGGATCTGTTTTATCAGGGGGTGGCCTTTAATTATCTGGTTTATGGCAAGGCGGTTGTGGCCTCCCGGAATTTTGTCAAGCTTGAGGTACTGGTTGAAAGCTTTGGGGAGTATTTTTCGATCTATCATAACCAGTTGGGCTTTATTCATAACGGCATTTTTGACGCCATTGCCAAATACCATCTTAACGGCCTGGGAGCTGGGCAAAAAGTCCTTAACCGGGTGCTCACCGAAGCACAGCCGGACGGGATTGTCATGCCTTTTGTGGAGAATGCACCGCAGCTTTTGCCAATGCTCAAAGCGTCGGCGGCCGAGCACCCGGAGGACCCATATCGCCACAAACTGGTGTCACTGAGTGAAAGCTATTGTCAGAGTCTGAAAAATGGCGAATTGTTCCGGGTAACGCTGACCCAACGGGAACACGAAGTGTTACTGCTGACCGCCAGGGGGTTAAAGCGTGAAGAAATCGCCAATCGGCTTTTTATTGCTCCGGGCACGGTAAAAACCCATCTCCAGAATGTCTATAAAAAACTCGAAGTAAATGGTAAAAGTGCTGCCATCAAAACTGCAGTCAAAAATGGCTTGCTAAGCATTTGAAATAATTTAAAACACCGGTATTACAGTGATTGGTTGTAATATCGGTGTTTTTTTATCCACAGGTTGGGTAAAACAACCGATTATTTATAAGAATTCCGGGTAGATATCATTAAAGGATATTTTTAAGCGTAAGGTTTTGTGAATTTAGTAGTGTATGAGAGGGAAAATGATGAAAAAATTAATCAAAAACAATGTTAGCTGGGTTGGTAAAGTGGATTGGGAACTGCAGCAGTTTCATGGCAATGAATTTTCAACAAATCATGGCTCCACCTACAATTCCTATTTGATTCAAGAAGAAAAAACGGTATTAATTGACACGGTGTGGATGCCCTATGCCAAAGAGTTTGTTGAAAATCTCGCCCAGGTCATTGACTTGAGTGAGATCGACTATATTGTGGCCAACCATGGGGAAGTTGACCACAGCGGGGCCTTACCAGCACTGATGGAGAAAATTCCCGATGTACCGATTTACTGTACCGAAAACGCAGTTAAATCGTTAAAGGGTCAGTATCATCAGGACTGGAACTTCCAGGTGGTTAAAACCGGGGACAAGCTGGATCTGGGTAATGGCAAAGAACTGATTTTTGTGGAAATGAAGATGCTCCACTGGCCGGACAGTATGGCTACCTATATGACAGGGGACAATATACTATTCAGTAATGACGCCTTTGGCCAGCATTATGCCACCGAAAGATTGTATAATAACCTGGTTGATCAATGTGACTTGTACAAAGAAGCGATGAAATATTATGCCAATATTCTCACCCCGTTCAGTGCCATCCTGCGGAAAAAACTGGACGAAATTATTGCCTTCAATCTGACCATTGATATCATTGCCACCAGCCATGGCGTGATCTGGAACGACAACCCGATGCAGATCGTTGAGAAATATGCCCAGTGGGCCGGAGATTATCAGGAAAATCAGATTACCATTATCTACGACACGATGTGGAACGGCACCAAAACCCTGGCTGAAAAAATAGCTGAGGGCATCGGTCTGACCGACCCGGATGTCGAAGTGAAGGTCTTCAACCTGGCCAAAAGCGATGAGAATGATCTGATCACCGAGGTCTTTAAATCAAAAACGGTGTTGATTGGCTCACCGACCATCGGCGGCAGTATTCTTCATTCCATTGCTGGTTTTGTTCACCTGATGAAAGAGCTGAAGTTTAAAAATAAAAAAGCCGCCGCCTTTGGCTGTTACGGCTGGAGTGGTGAGTCTACCAAGGTATTAAATGAATGGCTGACTGGTGCCGGCTTTGAAATCATCAACGAGGGTATCCGCAATCAGTGGAACCCGGACACCGCCCAACAGGAACTGGCCATTGACTTTGGCAAACAAATCGCCAAAGCTTAGAAATGGATTTGTGAATAATAAGAACATAATATAAAAAACGACTTAATCGTGAGACAAAGTCGTTTTAGGTTACGGCAACTACCGTACCGACCAATTGTTAATCTGTTGTATGCGCACAATTCGTACAGTTGCAAATAAAAATTCGGCTGAACATCGGCGTTTCGTTGCAACTGTTCGCCTTGAGGCACACAACATGATATAACAATTGTCGGTACTGGGTTAGTTTTCAAGAATTAATGAGAATAGAAAAAAACGACTTAATCGTGACTAGGTCGTTTTTTGTTCGATCATTAAAAATCAGACATAGTGTATGCCGCTCCAGTAAACGGGGTTTTTGACGATGGTGCGGGAATCCAGTTCCACGCCATCCATGGCCCATTTTTTAAATTCTTCAAAACCGGTGCGGTCAATGATGTAGCCGATGTGTTCTTTGCCGCCAGGAGCATCCCGGTCGATGTAATTGGTCACAAAACCGTAGGTGTTTTTGACGATTTTGATAATCGCATCTTCGGTGGCCCAGACCAGGAAGTCTTCAGCCAGCCGGGGATTCCGTTTGCCGGTACGACCCATGATCACCAGTCGGTAGTAGGTTTCCGGGCTGCGGGTCCAGGCCCGGGTGGGGCAGTTGATGACACATTCGCCGCAGCCCACACATTTTTCAGTGTTGCGGACAATCCGGTAGTTTTCCACCGACAAAGCATCCACCGATTTTTTCTTGCAGGCCTTGACGCAGGCCTGACAGCCCATACAACGTTCTTTTTCATATTGGGGTTCAGTCATACCGATGATCCCAAAATCATGCATCCGGATTTTGATGCAGTCATTGGCACAGCCGGTGAAGGCCACCTTGAAATGCAGATCGTTGGGGAAGATTTCCTTCTCCATCCGCTTGGCAAAATTGGTGGTGTTATAGGTGGCAAAAGGACAGACATTGCTGCCGATGCAGGCCGAAACATTCCGGGTACCGGCGGAGGTATAACCCTTGCCGGGGATTTCCTGATTGATTTCCAGCTTTTCAATAATCGGCTGCAGTAGGGCATTGACGGTGTCGATGTCCCCGTATTTAATCCCCGGGATTTCAAAGCCCTGACGGGTGGTTAAATGGATCTTGCCATCACCATAGGTTTGGGCGATGTTCTGGATCAATGGCAGCAGCTCGGCGGTTAACAGTCCCCCGGGAACCCGGATTCGGGAAGCGGTTTCCCCACGAACCTTGGTGATGCGATAGGCATTCTTCTTTATCTTCTTGGTATTCAGATCTAACATGGCGCTCCTCCTAATCCTTTAAAAATTTTCCCTTGGTGTAATTAAATACCGGGCCGTCCAGACAAATATAGGTATCATCAATTTTACAGTGGCCGCATTTACCGATGCCACAACACATTTTTCGTTCCTGGGAGATCCACAGGTTTTCTTCGAAAAAGCCCTTGGCCAGCAGATCACTGATGACGCATTTCATCATGACCGGTGGACCAACGATGATGCCGACGGCTTCTTTAAGGTCTTTGACCAGCAGCTCGGGAATATAATGGGTGACCAGGCCGCAATTGCCGGAATAGTCATCATCCGGGTAATCAACGGTGAGGACCACCTTGATGTTCTTTTCCCACTCTTCAAAGTCTTTCTTGAAGAGCATATCCTTGGGGGATTTAAAGCCCACCAGCAGGGTAAAGCTTTTGCAGTCGTTCGGATGGGCCGAGAAATAATCAACAATCCCTTTAACCGGGGAAAGACCGGTACCGCCGGCCACCAGCAGAATTTCTTTGCCCTTGTAGTTCTCGATATCAAAACCATTGCCATAGGGCCCCCGCAAGAACAGGGTGTCACCCACATAATTTTCAAAAATCTCATCGGTAACCTTGCCGACTTTACGGATGGTCAGATCGACGGTGCCATCACCGATGCCGCTGACTGAAATCGGTGCTTCCCCGAACTTCGGTAGGGATACCTCAAAAAACTGACCCGGTTTGACATCACCAGTGTAGGTCATCCGGAAGGTATATTCGATTTCGGTATGTTTGATCACTTCAGTGATTTCCGAAAGAAAAGGAATATAAGGATTAAGTTCAGCCATTTAGTTTTCCTCCTTTGCGGTGTCATTGACTAGGGTGTTGAGCTTATTGATGCAATTGGCAAAAGAAATATATTCGGGACAGACATCGTCGCAGCGACCGCAGCCGATACACATATGGGTGCCGAAGCGCCGTTTATAGTCGTTGACCTTGTGCAGTACCTTAAAACGCATCCGTTGACCCTTGTCGTTTCGAAAGGCATGACCGCCGGCCATATCGGTATAACCATCGATATGACAGGATGCCCAAACCCGCCGCCGTTCGCCAGCTTTGCCGTTGTCGGTGTAGAAGATGTCCTGCATGGTGAAACAGGTACAGGTGGGACAGACAAAATTACAGCGGCCGCAGGCAATGCAACGATTGCCGTAATCCTCCCAGAAGGGGTCATCAAACAGGGTCTGGGGAACCGTTTCGGGAATCGTCACCACCGTCTCATTGGCGGTGACCGAATCCGGAATGACCGAGGCTGGAGTTGCTCCAGCCAGGGCAGCGTCGAGAGCATCCCAATGGCTGTCCACCAGTACGGTTTCGCCAGTTACTTTAAGATAAGCGTCATAATCATCGCTGGTCTGGGTGCCCATGGACACACAGAAACAATTTTCAAAGGAGTTTTCGCAGCCCATTAGAATAAATTTGGTATTGTCCCGGAGCCGTTTGTAATAGGTGTCCACGGCACCGTTTTCCAGATAGATGGTGTCCATTCGTTTCAGACCGTGGAGATCACAGCTGCGTAAGAAAACAATGGCGCCTTTTTTGGGAGCGTCTGCTTCTTTCATTTCATTTTCGGTAAAGTAAAATAGGGTTTCAGAAATGGGCAGTAAAACCTCTTTAAACGAATAGTTTGATTTTTCAGCAAATTCAATTTCAGAAAGATCGGTGATTTCACCGTAACGGATGGTGTCGATATGGACAAAGGTGCCATCGCCGACATACCGTTTGGGGGCATAGATAAGGTAGTCTTTTGACAAGTCAGCAAAAATCGTATTCATTTTCGCTGCAGTAGTTTGGTAACCCATAAACAAGTCCTCCTTCAAGTTTTTTGGTGATTGTTGCGGTAAAACTGAAGTCTGTCAAAAGTCCTTTTTAGGGGATCTTTGACAGACTTTTTATTGGTTAGAAGATGTTAAAAATTGGCAGTATTAATCAAGCCTGATGGTACTGCTACGCTATTGCTTTAGATTAAGCTTGACCCAGACATTTTGCCATGTCAGCTTCTGGAGTCGAGATTGGTCCGATATTGTAGTTTTCAACCAGCACGTTTAATACATTTGGTGAAACAAAGGCGGGCAGTGATGGTCCCAATAAGATGTTTTTAATGCCGAGGTGCAGCAGGGTCAACAGGATACAAACCGCTTTTTGTTCGTACCAGGACAATACCATCGACAGCGGCAGTTCGTTGACGCCACAGTCGAAGGCTTCAGCCAGGGCAACCGCAACCATAATCGCTGAGTAAGCATCATTACATTGGCCCATATCCATCAGTCGTGGCAAGCCGCCGATGGTGCCCAGATCCAGGTCGTTGAAGCGGTATTTGCCACAGGCCAGGGTCAGGACAACGGTGTCGTCAGGAGTTTGTTTAACGAAATCGGTGTAGTAGTTACGGCCTGGTTTCGCACCGTCACATCCGCCAACCAGGAAGAAGTGTTTGATGGCGCCGGCTTTAACAGCGTCGATGACCTTATCCGCTACGCCCAGCACCGTACCCCGGCCAAATCCGGTCAGGACTTTAGTACCTCCATTGATTCCAGTCATGGCTTTGTCTTCCGGATATCCGCCCAGTTCCAGCGCTTTGGCAATCACAGGAGCAAAGTCTTTTTCTTTGCCAACATGGATCATTCCGGGGTATTGAACCACATCAGTGGTGAAAATACGGTCTGAATAGCTTTCTTTTACTGGCATAATGCAGTTGGTAGTGAACAGAACTGGTGCTGGAACATCAGCAAATTCTTTTTGTTGATTCTGCCATGCGGTTCCGAAGTTTCCTTTTAAGTGGGCATGTTTTTTGAGTTCTGGATAAGCATGGGCAGGTAACATTTCACCGTGGGTGTAAATATTGATGCCTTTGCCTTCGGTTTGTTCCAGTAATAATTTCAAATCATGTAAATCATGACCAGTAATGATGATAAATGGTCCTTTTTCAATGGTTAATGGCACTTCGGTGGGGACTGGGGTGCCGTAGGTTTCGGTGTTGGCTTTGTCAAGCAGCGCCATTACTTTTAAATTGATTTCTCCAGTTTTAAGCACCAGTGGTAGCAGTGTATCCATCCCTAAGTCAGAGCCTACAGCAGCTAAAGCTTGATAGAAGAAAGCATCAACGTCAGCGTCTTTGTAACCAAGTATTTCGGCATGATGAGCATAGGCCGCAACCCCTTTTATCCCTAACAGGATCAGGGTTTTTAAAGAACGGATGTCTTCGTTGTCGTCCCATAATTGGGCCATGTCATAATCTTCAGCGGTTGGATCAAGATCCGCTTTCATTTTGTCGACACAGGCGACCATCGCTTTGATGCTTTCGTCATCGAAGCTAACATTAGTAACCGTGGTAAACAGGGCTTTTTTAATACATGCATCAGTGGCTTCGGTGGCAGCCGTTTTTTGAACGGCTTTGGCCAGTCCAATACAGGCACCGACTAACTTATCCTGATCGCCGGCAACAACCGGTGTTTTACCACAGACACCGCTGACCTCACATCCAGTTCCTTTGGCCGTTTGTTCACATTGAAAACAAAACATATCTTTCATCTTTTTACCTCTCTCGTAAAATATTTTATCTGTTAACCCGAATTAACGGGAAATAACCATGCAATAGCACAACTACTTATAGTCTACCCAGAAACATTGCCTTATAACCCTTTATTCTTAAAAGCTTACAATTTTTTGTCTTTACAAACTTTAATCGTATTCATAAAAAATTCCGCAGTTTGGGTGATGGGTTTTTGGGCTATCAGTGGTAGTATCACTGACGATGACGTAATGATACTACATATCAGCTCTTTTGGCAGTTGCAAATGCAACATATATTAAAAAAAATTAAATTAATTTATGTTGAGACGAGGCAATCACGTCTTTTATTCCGAAACTGATTATGATATCATTTGACAATAAGCAATGAAAAGAGGAATATCATGAGCCTAAAAATGAGCAACCTGCTGGATGTGGAAAAATATCTGTTACTGGAACTGGTTTATTTTCATTTACCGCCGGAGCACAAAAACCGGATTAGCCGTGAAGCCCCGATGAAGCTGGACGAGTATATCGACCTGGTGGAATACTGTGGTTACTCGGTGTATCCTGGCTTTATCAGCTGTTCAGCAAATGGCTATCAATATAAAAAACGCCGGCAGGCTCATTTTAAACGAATCTTTGCATCCAGTGAGAATCTTGATGACGTTGTGATAACGGGTTATGTCAATGATAATTATGGCCGCTTTGGCAACACGACTGACAAAAATAAAACCAGCTTTGTGGGCCTCGCCCTGGCTGACCAGGACAATAATGGGGCTGTAGTTTTCAGTGGCTGCGAGCAGATGTATCCCAGTAGCATTGTGTTGGACTGGGGCGGATGCCTGATTGCCTCGCTGGGTGTGGTTACTTCACACCATCATCAGGCCATGAACTTTTACGACCATTACATGGCCGGAATCCTCGGTGAACGCAATATCTTGGGACATTCCAAAGGCGGCAATCTGGCGACCTATGTTTATATCAACCGCCTTGACCAAAACACCCGGGCCTACTGTGTTAACGCCCAGCCCTACTGCTGGTATACCATGAATGATACTCAGAAGGAAGCTCTGAAGACGGACCGTTTTGAGTACATTGTTCATCAGAATGATCCCACCCGCAAGGCCAGTTATGTTTCTTATATCAGCCGGACGGCCCCCCTTAATCGCTATGCATCCCGGCGTTTTATTGATATTCACGGCTTTGCTGAGGTGAAATTTGACGAATTTGGAAATCTCGAAGGGGCCCGGGTTATCCGGGAAACCGCCAGCCAGCTGAAATCCCGGCTGTTTCATGACTATGCCGCCGAAAAGCGACTGACTCATGACGAATGCATGGCCCGCTTTCAGGAAAAACTTTCCGAAATCACCTCGCTGCCGCGGCTGTTCAGCACCACCCTGGACGAGATCCTGCTGGTCACCGAAGCCCGGGTGGCGATAATCTGGTTAAAGGATGAAGATGACCGGGGCCCTTTTATTTATCCGCTGATTATTAAGAGTCCCGGGGCGGAGGATCTCTATCAGCTGAAACTGCGGCCAGGCCAGGGGATTGCCGCCCAATCCGTTTTTGAGGGATTGCCACTGTATATCAGAGATTCCCGACATTATCGGCTGCCAGTTGCTAGTTTGAACCGGGTCTTGGGCCTGACCATCACCTCCGAGATTGCGGTGCCGCTGGGGATTGATGAAGCTGATGTATTTGGCGCCCTGGAATTGGTCAACAAGCTGGACGGGGTCTTTTCACTGGAAGATTTTGCGCTGGTCAATGAGATGACCCTGGCGATGCTGGATTTGTTTAAAAAATCTGGACAGTCGCTGGACAGTTACCGGGATTTTTCGTTGCTGCAGATCCGTAAAGGTGGCCAGCGGATCTTTGCGGTCGAAAAAAACGGTTTTAAGGAAAAAACCTTTGGCTCCCAGACTGACAAGAATGCTTTTCTAAAAAAGATATCAGGTCTGTCGTTGGAACCCAACGAACGGTTGATTTTTAACCGGATCACCTTTACCTGCGACAAACCGGAGCAGTTAAAGCGATTACGGCGGCAGGAGTATGCCGTTATCTTTGAGCACCCTCAGCTGCGGCAGGCCAGAACCCGGGTCAGCACGGTGCTGATGAGGCTATTGCTCCAGCTCCGGGAAAACCGGGTAAATCTCAGTATGGTGGCTAAAATGATGGGGCTTGATGATAAACTGAAAACCCGGATCATCGATCTCAGCGAAGCCGAATACATCCGGCTGGAGTATGGCATGGCCCGGATCCGGCGGCCTAAACTGATCATCGTCAATCCCCCACCCCGGGGACTCAACCCCGCAGCTTATCAGGTTATGTGTAACCGACTCAAAAAAGACTGCCAAAAGAAAGCGGTGACGGTGATTGTTTTAAATGTAGATAACGAAAACAACGAGGTGAAAAATGATTAATCTGGAAATTCCTGGTCATGAGACCATGGTGGTCGAACATGTGACCTTTGATTATAATGGCACCCTGGCGGTCGATGGCTATCTGGTGGCGGGGCTCAAAGAACGGTTGGTGGCTTTGGCGGAATTGGTAGAGGTGCATATTCTCACTGCCGATACCTTTGGGTTGGTACGTGAGCAATGCGGTGATCTGCCGGTGACGATTGAGATTTTTACCAGGGACAATATTGCCCAAAAGAAAAAGGCCTTTGTTGAGGCGCTTGGCGGTGCGACCAATGTTGCCATCGGCAATGGCAACAATGATCGGGAAATGTTTGCGGTCAGTCAACTGGCGATTGTGGTGATGGGAGAAGAAGGCTGTTGTGTGAAGTCCCTGCTAGCAGCGGATATCGCTGTAAATAGCCCATTGGATGCGCTTGATTTGCTGTTGAACAAGGATCGGATCGTGGCGACCCTGCGGACTTGAACACATGATGACAAAATCCCTTATCTATTTTCAGAACCAAAACAAGACCTGAAAATACGGAGTGGCTTTTCAGGTCTGTTTGCTGTTAAGGCTTAGATCAGTGCGGTCAGACAATTGCAGCTTGCGGAAATCGCATTTAGGGACTGACTTTCTGACCGCAGTTTAAGCAGAATTTCGAGTCGGCGGCCAGGATCGTACCACAGTTGCTGCAGTGCAGGGCTTCAGTTTGTTTGAACCCGCATTCCGGCAAAATTTGGAGTGCGAAGGAATCACCATTTTGCAGTGACTGCAAACCATGGTGTCCTGATGAACAGCAGTCTGTGACTGATTTAGGCCCGCTTTCAAGGCATCTTCATCTTCAATGAAATCTAAAATACTTCCGACGACACCATGATGGTGATCATGTCTACGATAATCATTATCATCGTATGAATGGCTCATGTTTACACCTCTATTAATTATAAAATTGATATGGCTATAATGTATAATCCTTTCACGGGATTGTAAAGGCGTAGAATGAAAATGACCAAAAATACGCCATTAAGCGATGGGATTGATAGCTCAAATTGTTAGTATGATAAAAAAACGGGTAATGCGTAAGTAAAAGCCTAAAACAGCTATCAAACGCAAGACCTTTTTCCAGGATAAACACAAAATAAAATTGAGGAGAATTATGATGAGAGAAGATTATATCAACTATCAGGGCAAGAAAATCTGGTATTCCGCTTATGGCGAGTCGTTACAGCAGACGCCGCTACTGGTGGTTCATGGGGGGCCGGGATTTTTAAGTATCCCGGACGTGCTGGCTGACTTCAGTGACGAGCGGCCGGTCTATTTTTATGACCAATTGGGCTGCGGAAACTCGGACAAAGCTGATCAGCCCGATGATTATTGCCTGGAGTACTTCGTCTCCGAGCTCGATGCGGTGATTCAGGGATTGCAGCTCAGCGAGGTGATTTTATTGGGGTTGTCCTGGGGGTGTGGGCTCAGTGTTGCCTATATGCTGGATAAAAAGCCGCAGTTTGTTACTGCGCTGATTCTTTCGGCGCCCTATCTGAGCACCCCGCTGTGGGAGGAATGTGCCATCGAAAACATTTCCAACCTGCCCGAAGCGATCCAAAAGATCATCGTTGCCGCCGAAAAAAATCAGCAGTTTGGTGCCGACTATGAGATGGCCACTGGCGTTTATTACCAAAAATACCTCTGTCGCCTGGAGCCCTGGCCGGATAGCGTGATGGCATCATTTGGTAAACTGAATATGGATGTTTATCTACCGATGTGGGGCCCCAGCGAATTCACGGTTAACGGTAAACTCAAACAGTTTGACCTGATGCCCCGGCTACACGAAATCCCGGTGCCGGTGCTCTTAACCTGTGGCGACAACGATGAAGCCGGGGTCAAAATGGTGAAGGATTTTCAAATGGCCTTTCCCCAGGGGGCGATGGCGGTGATTCCCGGTGCGGCCCATCTCCATCATATTGAACAGCCGCTTATTTACAAAACGATTGTCCGGGAGTTTTTAAGCGATAAGTAGCGCCAGGAAATTATGCCACTCAATCAGGGTCGCCGCTTAAAAAAAAGTTGACGGTTTTATTCCCCTTGTGCTATGATCTAGACAATGAGGAGAGCAAATGAGTTGGATTGATTTTTCAGAATTTCAGGTGATCCCTTCGATTCGTCGCTTGGGTGATCTGGAAATTGCCCTAAACAGCGAGGCCCAGGTTATTTTACTGACCGAAGCCCATATTGCCAATCTCCAGGAGCTGGTCAAGCTGGTTCACGCTAAGGATAAAAAAGCCCTGGTTAATCTGGAATTACTGGGTGGTTTTGGCAAAGACCAGGTTGGCATGAAGCTATTAAAAAACTATTATCATGTCGATGGGGTGATGTCAACCGACAGTGGCAAGCTGGGGATGGCCAAACAATGCGGTCTGGTAACCTTTCAACGATTTTTTCTGCATGATTCACGCTCGTTTGAGACAGCCCTTAAAATCATAGATTGTTCCCGGGTTGACGGCGCTGAGCTGCTACCGGCAGTGATGGCCCTGGATTGTTATCAAAAACTGATGACGGTGGCCAAAATTCCCTTATTGGCCGGTGGTTTTATCCGTGACCGGAAGATGATGGACAAGATCAAAGGCTGCGGCTTTAAAGGTTTGACGGTTAGCGACAAGTCACTGTGGTAGGTTGGCGATGAATTTATAA
This sequence comes from Acetobacterium sp. UBA5834, assembly GCF_002435675.1. Taxonomy (NCBI): domain Bacteria; kingdom Bacillati; phylum Bacillota; class Clostridia; order Eubacteriales; family Eubacteriaceae; genus Acetobacterium; species Acetobacterium sp. UBA5834. The sequence goes on from NZ_DJGY01000067.1 coordinate 19,295, forward strand.
TAAAACAGAATAGCATGTGCCGGATGGTAATTGTGTGAGTCCTGCTTAATAAATGTGATGATATGTCGCATTTATTAAGCAGGACTTTTTTTCGTAAGCAGGGGGATGCGGGCGGTCAATGGTCCCTACGAACCGATGATCGACTACGCTGTAAAGTATCAACAAAAGCGGCGGGCATCATAATGTTCGGGCAAGGGTCTGATTTTTTTGGTCATTGTCAATCGCTCGAAACGTCAAACACTAACTCGTTTAAAATTCAAAAAATACATTGGAGGTAACAAAATGGGTAAATATTTATTGGGTCTGGACAATGGCGGCACGATGATTAAGGCTGCGCTTTATGATTTAAAAGGCAATGAGGTAGCCATTTCCAGTTCTAAAACGGTGATGTACCAGCCGCAACCGGGCTTTACTGAGCGCAATGTCGAAGAAATGTGGCAGGCCAATGTCACTGCCATCAAAGGGGTGATTGCCAAAGCCGGCATTGACGGCAGTGAGATCATCGGCCTTGCGGCCACCGGTCATGGCAATGGCCTCTATCTGGTTCGGGCGGATGGTAGCCAGACGACCAACGGGATGATCTCCACCGATGTCCGGGGTCGTGAATACGTGATCAAATGGCAAAACGACGGCACCCACGACAAGATCTTACCGAAAACGATGCAGAGCGTCTTTGCCGGACAGCCGACCACGCTGTTGCGCTGGTTTATGGATCATCAGCCCGAAGTGCTTGAGGAAACCCGCTGGATCTTTATGTGCAAGGACTACATCCGTTTCCGCTTAACCGGCGAAGCCTATGGGGAAATTGCCGATATGTCCGGTTCCAGCCTGATGAATGTTAGAGACGTTAAATACGATCGGGAGCTGCTTCGTGATATGGGGCTGGAAAGTATTTATGATAAATTGCCGCCACTGCGATATTCCGGCGAAGTCTGCGGCACCATCACCAAAGAAGTAGCCGCACTGACTGGTCTGGCTGAAGGCACGCCAGTGGCCGGGGGCTGCATGGATATTCATGCCTCAGCGATGGCCGTGGGGATCACTGATGAAGATAAGCTGTGCGTGGTGGCCGGCACCTGGAGCATTAACGAATATATCAGCAAGCAGCCGGTGGTCGACAAGGATCTCTTTATGACCTCCATTTATCCGATTCCGGGCTATTGGATGATCCTCGAAGGCAGCCCGACCTCGGCCAGCAATCTGGAATGGTTTTTAACTGAAATTCTCCGGGACATTGACTTAAAAGAGCAGGATGTCTATGAGTATTCCAACAATTGTGTCAACTGTGTCGCTGATGAAGATTGCGGTGTGGTTTTCCTGCCCTTTCTCTATGCCAGCAATGTCAACATTAACGCCAAGGCCTGTTTTGTTGGGCTGTCCAGCTACCACAACCGGGACAATATGCTGCGAGCCGTTTATGAAGGGATTGTCTTCAGCCATAAGTATCATATTGAAAAGTTATTGAAATATCGGAAGGCTCCCAAAAGCATCCGGATTGCTGGCGGGGTGGCCAAATCCCGGGTGTGGGTGCAGATGTTTGCCGATATTCTGCAGGTGCCCATCGAAGTCACCGAATGTACCGAGTTGGGGGCCCTGGGTGCGGCCATCTGTGCCGGAGTCGCCACTGGTGCCTACGAAAGCTTCAAGGCGGCTTCGGACGTGATGGTGGAAATTGCCTTTACGGCGGTGCCCAACCCGGATAAACGGGCGATGTACGAAAAGAAGTACAACCGCTACCTGAAGGTCATCAAGGCCCTGGATGGGATCTGGGACGAGTATTAAGATCAGTTCCGCTGAGCTTTGATGTCAGGATGATGCTAAAAGAGACAACGACGAAAACAAGTACCGACCAATTGTTAATCTGTTGTTTGCTGCGGGATCGGACACTAATAAGAAATAGAATTTCTTATTAGTCGCAGGCAGTCGCCAACTACAAGCCAGCTTGTGATTGGCTCGTTGCCTCCGCGCAGGCTATCGCCATGTTCGCCCCGATGCAAACAACATGATGTAACAATTGTCGGTACGGTTCGTTGCTTTGTTTTAAGAATTATTCAAATAACATCAAAGCAAGTTACTGATTTGGATGGCTGAGTGAAGATTGGAGATTAAAATGGATTTGAAACTTAACGGAAAAAATGCGATCATTACCGGGGGTTCCCGGGGGGTGGGCCGGGCGATTGCTCTGGGCTTGGCGGCGGAAGGGGTTAATGTGGTAGTCACAGCCCGGAAATCGTCGAAAGAATTATTGGAAGTGGTGGAAGAAGCCAAATCGATGGGGGTAAAAGCCTATCCTTTGGGGGCAAATATGAATAATGCCGATGATGTCCAGGTGATGATGAAGGAGGCCGAAGCACTGTTGGGGGATCTGGATATTCTGATCAACAACGCCGGGATCTGGCTGACCGGCTGGATTCAGGATATTCCCTTATCGGATTGGGAAGAGACCATGGATGTCAATCTGACAGCACCCTTTCTGACCTCTCAGTATTTTGCTAAAATCAATCTGGCCAGGCAGCGGCCCGGGCGGATCATCAACATTAATTCCCAGGCGGCCTTTAACGGTTCCACCACCGGCCATGCTCATTACGCTGCCAGCAAAGCCGGGATGGTGGCCCTGACCATTTCGATGGCCCGGGAACTATCGTCCTATGGGATTACTGTTAACGGCATCGCCCTGGGGGTGGTGTATACCGACATGATCCGGGATAAGATTGCCGCTAACCCCGGCTATTACGAAAGTCGGATTCCCATCGGGCGGGTCGCCCAGCCGGAAGATATCGCCAATATCGTCGTCTTTATGGCCTCCGAACCGGCGTCTTACCTCACTGGTACTACCATCGACGCCACTGGCGGAATGTTGATGCGGTAGCCATTATCTGCGGATGGGCGAACACGGTTCGCCCCTACGAACCAGAATTTGCAGTGACGTAAAAAACTCACCAGCTGCGTTACGCATTATCTTGTAGGGGCGAATAGTATTCGCCCGAAACGTTGATCACCAACCAAATGAATGCGGTTGGGTACAACCCGCCGCTACGAACCAAAATAAACAACGGCACAAAATACTCACACCACTAATGAAAGGAAATCACATGAATCATTATGACATCATCATCATTGGCGGCGGGATTACCGGTACGGCCATTGCCCATGAATGTTCAAAATATCAATTGACGGCAGCGCTGCTGGAGCGGGGCACCGATATCGGGATCGGGGCCACCAAAGGAAATGGCGGGGTGGTTCACCCGGGTTATGATCCCACCCCAGGGAGTCTGAAAGCGAAGATCAATGTCCGGGGCGCCAACCGCTATCCGCAGCTGGCCCGGGACCTGAACTTTGGCATCATCAATCCGGGAATCTTTGTGATCGGCTTTAGTGATGCCGATGAGGCGGTGCTAAAACACAAACTGGATTTCGGCATCAAAAACGGGGTTAAAGATCTGGCGATTATTGATGCCGTGCAGATGCGCAACCGTGAGCCCCAGCTGGCCACCACTGCCAGACATGCGCTCTACGCCCCGACGGCTACTGTGGTTGATCCGTTTGAGGTGGCCATTGCTTTTGCTGAAAATGCCAAAGCCAACGGCGTCGAGATTCTGACCAGTCAGCCAGTTACCGCCATTAAAAAAAGAACGGACGGCAATTTTCTGCTGAACACCCCCGATCAGCAATTTACCTGTACTTATATCGTCAACGCCGCCGGTAATCATGCCGATGATGTGGCCAGGCTGGCCGGGATCGCTGAATACCAGATGAAACCCCGCCATGGCGATTTGCTGGTGTTGGATAAGGACATGGTTAATAAGCCCAAAACGGTGATGTTTCCCTGTCCCGGGCCGGACACCAAGGGGATTGCCTGCATACCTACGGTGCATGGTAACACCATCGTTGGTTCCACCGCCACGATGTTGGATGACAAGGAAGCCGTCAACAATTATGCGCCGGGGATTCAGGCTCTGATTGACGGGGTTCACAAGATTTTGCCAGAACTCGACGCCGCTAAGATCATCCGCACCTTTGCCGGGTTGCGGCCAGTGGTGCTGGACAACAACAATGATTTTTACATTGCCGAATCCCCGACGGTTAAAGGTTTTATCCATGCGGCTGGAATTCAGTCTCCGGGGGTGGCCTCGGCCCCGGCGATTGCCGAGCTAGTTCGGGATCTGCTGGATAATGCCGGGTTGGAAATGGTGCCTAAAGCGGATTATAATCCCTATCGGGAGAAACTGACGGTTTTTACGGAGCTGTCGCTTGCTGAACAGGATGCGCTAATTAATGAGCATCCCGCCTATGGTCGGATTGTTTGCCGCTGTGAAACGGTAACCGAGGGTGAAATCATCGCTGCCATCCATGGGGCGATTCCGGCCCACACCCTGGATGCGATTAAGCGCCGGACCCGGGCGGGGATGGGCCGTTGTCAGGGTGGTTTCTGCCAGTATAAGGTGATTGCGATTCTGGCCCGGGAGCTGGGCCTGTCGGCGGATGCCATCTGTCTTGAAGATGCCGGCTCGCAACTGCTTTGCGGGGCAGTCAAGGGAGGTGCGAAATGAAACAGTTAGACTACGACGTGGTCGTCATCGGCGGCGGCCCGGCCGGCATGGCGGCAGCTCTGAAAGCCAACGAAAAGGGCGCCACCGTGGCCATTATCGAACGCAACGACGAGTTGGGGGGGATTCTCAATCAGTGTATTCACAGCGGTTTTGGCCTCAGTTATTTCAAGCAGGAGTTAACCGGCCCGGAATACGCCGAGCTGTTTATTAACCGGGTGAAGGATAGCGATATTGATGTTTATCTGAACACCATGGTTATCGATTTAGCACCAGACCACCGGATCACCGCAGTCAATCAAGACGGCATGCTGGTTCTGGCAGCCGGGGCGATTGTGCTGGCAATGGGCTGTCGCGAACGAACCCGAGGGGCGATTAAGATTCCCGGCTCCCGACCGGCCGGAGTGCTGACCGCCGGGCTGGCCCAGCGTTATGTCAACATTGAAAACCGCAAACCAGGCGAACGAATTGTTATTCTCGGTTCCGGCGACATCGGCCTGATCATGGCCCGACGGCTGACCCTGGAAGGGATGCAGGTGCTGGGGGTTTACGAGTTGATGCCCTATGCCAATGGCCTATACCGGAACATCAAAAATTGCCTCGACGATTTTGATATCCCCCTGCATCTGTCAACCACGGTAACAAATATCATCGGCTACCCGCATCTGGAAGCAGTCGAGGTGGCTAAGGTTGATGAGAACTTTGCGGTGATTGACGAGACCCGGGAAGTGATTGCCTGTGATACCCTGTTGCTGTCGATTGGTCTGATTCCCGAGAATGAGCTGTCGCAAAATTCCGGAGTCCGCCTCAATCCCCGGACCAACGGTCCGCTGGTTGATGAAGAGCTGGCCACCGACCAACCGGGAATCTTTGCCTGTGGCAATGTTCTCCACGTTCACGATCTGGTCGACAATGTGACCCTGGAAGCTGAACAGGCCGGAACCGCTGCCGCAGTCTATGCGTTAGAGCAAAAGGCGGTGGTCAGTGAAAACAGACCGGCCAAAAATCAAGCAACGATCACAATCAGTCCCGGCGAAAATGTCGGCTATACCGTACCGGCCAGGCTGACCATTCCGCCACAAAAGCCAATCCGGATTTTATTCCGGGTCCGAACACCTCTGGATCAGGCTGCAGTCGTGATTCACACCGGTACAGAAATCCTTTACCAGGGTAAAGTCCAGGCCTATAAACCCAGTGTGATGGATGCAGTAGCCTTGCATCCGGAAGAACTCAACCGTCTAAACGAGTCCGACGAACCCATCACCGTATCAGTTCGAGAGGTAAAAAAATGAGACAGAAAAACATGAAACAGCAAGAAAAAATGATTACAGAATCCGATCAAACAGCGATCAAAGTTTGCTGTACCACCTGTCCTCAGGAATGTGTGATCACGGTTTATCTAACAGATGGGGTAATCGACAGGGTAGAGGGACAAGGCTGTAAACGGGGCAAAAAATTTGCCGAAAAAGAGTTAACAAACCCGGAAAGAACCTTAACCAGTACGATACTGGTGGAATATGGAGATAAGGTTTATCTGTTGCCGGTCAAAACGGCTGACCCGATTCCTAAAAAAGATCTGGCGATGGCCATGAATGTCATCCGCAAAGCCAGACTCATCGGGCCTTGTCAGATGGGGGATGTGGTCATCTCAAACATCTGCGGTACCGGGGTGGATGTTGTGGCCTGCCGGAGTATTAAGGAGGAGAATCATGCGTGTTAATCTGACGACGATTTTAAAGCAGGCTCAGGCTGACAGAACAGGGGTGGGAGCTTTTAACACCCCTAATCTGGAAAGCGTCCGGGCGGTGATCGCAGCGGCCGAAGCCGCAAACCAGCCAGTGATCATCATGCATGCCCAGATCCATGAAAGCCTGATTCCCCTGGAAGTCATCGGCCCGGTGATGATCCGGCTGGCCGACCAGGCCCGGGTGGATGTCTGTGTCCATCTCGATCACGGTGAAGACCTGGGCTATCTGCTTCATGCCATGAAAATGGGTTTCACCTCGGTGATGTATGACGGGTCAAGACTGCCCTATGCGGAAAATTTGAGCAACACCCGGGAAATAGTCCGGGTGGCCCATTATCTCGGCGTCTCGGTGGAAGCTGAGTTGGGTCGGGTGCTGCGCCCGGAGGGCGGGGGACGCCCTGATCCCGAAGAAAAAGAGCTGACTCCAGCAGCATGCTACACCGATCCCGAGCAGGCCAGCGACTTTGTAGAGGCTACCGGAGTGGATGCCCTGGCGATTGCCTTTGGTACCGCCCACGGTCTTTACGAGGCCGAACCCTGTCTGGATTTTGAGCGGATCGCCGCCATTCATCAGCAGGTGGATGTCCCATTGGTGATGCACGGCGGTTCGGGAGTAAGTGATAGCGACTTCCGCCAGGCCATTGCTGCCGGGATCACCAAAATCAATTATTTTACCTACATGTCGCTGGCTGGGGGGCAGGCTGTCAAAACCTGGTTTGAACAGCAGCCCGGCCAGGTGCTGCGCTTTGATGAGATTGCAAAGATTGGCCAGGCGGCCATGCAGGCCGATGTGATCCGGGCTATCAAGGTGTTTCAGGGTTAACGCAATCATCTAAAGACTTGGTGGTGAATAATAATAAAAAAATCATTTGGTGTAAATAGCGCAGTTTAAAAAAAACGGTAAGCTCCCATCAAATGGTTTTTTATTGTAGCGAATATTATTACCCTCAAAAAGGATTCAAATACGATCGAAAAACTATACAAAAAAAGACCAACCTGAACTGAGTGCTCAGGCTGGTCAAAGAAGAAGAAAATTTATCTCAGCAAAATTGCTTTTGCCAGATATCTGAATTAAACAATGATTCAGATGAAACGATTAAACAACTGGTTCCAATTCCGGGACAACGGGGTCGGGAGTCAGTTCAATGACCGGGATTTCAGCGGCCGGATCGGTGCTGTCATCGTCAACCGGGGTTTCGGTGACTGGATCGGTGGTGCCATCGTCAACCGGGGTTTCGGTGACTGGATCGGTGGTGCCATCGTCAACCGGTGTGGTGACAGGATCAGTAACGGTCGGGTCACTGCTGTCGGGGCTTTCGGGTTCGACTGGATTGACAACCGGAACGTCTACTGGAGCTGGAGCCGGGGCGACAACGGTTTCCTTTTTGGGAGGTGGATTGCTGTTGCCTTTGTCTGAATTCTTCGGTGCTGCCAGCGCCGTAGCGGGGGCGGAAAGGGCCAGTGCCAGGACCAAAACGAGAAACAATCTTTTTTTCATAAAAGACTCCTTTCAATTGATCTCCATTAAAAAAACTGTATGCCTAAAAAGGCATACAGTTAAAGACCCTGCGCCCTCTTCGGCAACCCGGCTGTCGTAGCAAAATGCCTTAGACCCGTGGCTTTGCGTCCCTGACTTTCACCAGGTTTGCCATTATCGGAGATATTTGATTTTATTATAAATCAGATCGCAAGCGATTGCAAGGGATAATTCAAGGTTTTGAATATAGTTAATTTGATTAAGATTTTTCGGTCCGCAAAATGGTGTTGCGGCCCTGTTTTTTAGCCTGATAGAGGAGCCGGTCGGCCGTTTCGATCAGCTCGCTGACACTGTTGTGATCCCACTCGGCAATTCCGCCGCTGATGGTCAGCTCGATGCGATCGTGGTAGAAACGGGTATCTTTGATTTTGATCCGGATCCGCTGGGCAATCTGGTAGCCCTCGTTGAGGGTGGTGTCCGGCATCACAATTAGGAACTCTTCGCCGCCATAGCGGCCCAGAAAATCGCTTTTGCGGAGGTTATCCATGATGATCTGGACAGTTTCCACCAGCACCGTATCACCAGCCTGATGGCCAAAGCGGTCGTTGACGGATTTAAAATGATCAAGGTCGATCATCATCACCGAAAAGGTCGAATAAAGTAATGGGGTATTGGCATGGATATCCTCCAGAATGTTAAAGATACAGCCCCGGTTGCAGGCTCCGGTGAGGGCATCGATGGTGGATTGCGTAAGCAGAATCGACTCCTGCTTTTTCAAAAACAGGTTGGATTCTTCCAGTTTTTTTAAGATCTGCTTGGTTTTACTGATGTCTTTTGCGTTTAAGATATAGCCGAGGATTTGCCCATCCTCGCTGCGGTAGGCAGAAATCGAGGCGATTACGGTGGTTTTCTGATGGTTGTCTTTAATCATGGTGCCTTCGATGTTTTCCAGGCGGGGGTTTAAAATCAACTTTGCCTGCAAATCACGCAGGCTGCTACTGCCGTCAAAGATGGTGTCAATCGGGCTACCGACGATTTGGCCACAGTGCTTGCCCAGAAACAGCCTAGTATATTGATTGATCCGGAGGATTTTAAGATCACTATCCATAATAATCAGAATATCACCGACCGAATCGATGACGTTTTCCAGGTAGGTTTTGGTAACCAGGGTCGACTGTAGCTTGGCCGACAGCTCATTAAAGGACTGGGTCAGCTGGCCCAGTTCGTTGCTGCCGGAAACCGGCATGAAAAAATCCAGGTTGGTGCCGGAGACCCCTTTAATCCGGTTGGTCAGGCGGATCAAAGGCTCGGTGATGGAGCGGGTCACCAGGAAATAGATCAGCAGCAGGCTAAAGACGGTGTAAGTCAGAAAGACCAGCAGGGTGGCCATCCGGGTGCCATTGATCTGGCGGATAATATCGTCATACTGATAACGGATGGCAATGACCTTCTGGGAATCGTTCATGCCGCCGGGGAAGGTGTTGACATAAATGTATTCCTGATCAAGCAGGCCCAGGTCGCCCGTGATGATCTGGTCGGTGCCATTACTGATGACGGTATCAATCATGGCGATCCGGGCCGGGTCGGTTTCGGTTTGACCGCTACCCAGCATGATGTGGTTTTTGTCATAGACCGTGATGTCAGCAATAAAGGGGTTATTGTCCTGTACAGTTTTTTCCATATCGGTGTAGTTGAGCTGGGTAATAAATTGTGACAGCGAGCCGGGCGAAATGCCCACCTCTAGCACATAACGATGGTCGGCGGTGGGGATATACCCCCACTTGCGCAGCTCCCCGGTGACTAAATCGGTGGTGACATGGGAGATTTCCGGGTCATGCCTCTGGCGCAGTTCGGTGAGAGTCTTAAAAAAATCCGGTACCGTTTTAAAATCAATGCCCAGGGCCGAGGGGAAGGTCGTCCGGATGATGACTCCGTTTTCATCAATAATATACAGATCCAGATTATTATGGTAACGCGCTTTGATGGCGTCCAGATCGATGGCCGTGACATTGCCCTTTTGCGTCTCATATTCGGCATTAAACAGCTGGAGACTCTCGGCCATCATCTCATCATAATAGGTGGATACCAGCTCGTAGCTTTTTTCAGTGCTGATAATGGTATCAATGATGTTGATCCGGGTCTGGTTGATGGCCAGCTGGGTATTATTCAGAATGCCGTTGCGGATGCTGTTGTAGTTGATCATCGCAAAGAGAAAATAAAGGGGTGTAATGATCGCAACCAGGACGATCATCATTGAGTATTTAATGGAAAGATTGCGAAATTTCATAAATTCCTTCCTTTCATGATCGAGACATCCAGAAAATGCCGTGGTGCTGATTAAAAAAGGGCGGCGGTGCCAAAGCAGCCGTCGCCCTTATTGAGGGGAAAATAGAAAGTTGGCAATCACAGCGAAATCCGGGCAAACTGATCCCTGCTGGTGGTCAGATGCTGGCATTTCTTTTTATAGGGGGAATGTTTGTGATTAAACTCCCTGGCCAGGATCAGGGTATTGAGTTCATCCACACAGGTCAGAGAACCCTGATGATATTTCAGGGACTGATAAAGATTATTGCTGACTAGACAGTCGGATAGAGCCCGGTGGGCATTTGTGTTCTGAATGGCGCATTTTTCACACAGTGAGGTCAGTTGGGAATTGAGAACCGAACGCTGCCGTTCCCTAAACAACTCCCGGATGTCGATAAAATCATTGGTCAGATCATGATTGATGTAAAGCTTACAGTGATCATACAAAAAATTGACGTCGGCATTGACCTTATGGCCAATTAAAATAAGGTCGCCGATAAACGCAGTAAAGGCGGAAAGCACTTCTGCAATGGGGGCCGCATCGGCCAGCATGTTATTGGTGATTCCCGTCAGGCTGGTGATATAGGAACTGATGGGGTTGCGGGGTTTACAAAGCATCTGAAAAACCGAAACGATTTTATTGTCCCGTACCTTGACGGCGCCGATTTCGATGATTTCGCAGTTGTGGGGACTGAATCCGGTGGTTTCAATGTCAATGATGACATAATTATCGGGAAAGTCAATCAGGCTGTTGCCTTTTTTTTCTCTCAGGGTTCCATATTTATTCATTGGTATTCTCCTAACAAGTTACGGTGAAAGTGATTTGTTTATTTTGTTATATTTATAACCAATCAAAGTACAAATAATCAGCACTGTCACCAAAAATTATAAAAAATTGTGAAATGATAAAAAAATTTGCCCAGAGGTATCGCTTTAAAAATATTTTTGAGAAAAAATAACAGGATGGGGTATACAACGAGCAAGCCGGTTGGCCTTGTCGCAGCATCAAAACTGAGGCTAGTTTACGATCAAATGGGGGAAGAAAGATGGAGATTGTAATGGTACACGGATACTTTTTACGAGGTACCGGCAGTAACCTCTTTGTCGCAAATACCTGTCGGGAATTGTGTAAGCTGGGGCATCAGGTAAAGTTGTTCTGTCAGGAAGAAAAGCCCCAGTTGTTTGACTTTATCGAAACCGCCTGGGACTTTGATCGCCACAACCACAATATTACAATAGTTTATCAACAAGCGACCCCCTATCCGGGGAAATGTCAGTTGTATCGACCCAATCTGAATGGTTTTTTACCAGTCTATGTTTATGACAATTACCCGGGTTATGTGGTAAAAACCTATTCTGACTGTACCCCAGCAGAAATTGAAGCCTATATTGAAGATAACCGTTGAGCGCTGGATGCTGTCGTCGACCCGGGGCGCACCGCTCTGGTCTTAAGCAACCATAGCATTATGCAGCCGGTTTATGTAGCCCGGAGTCGACTGGGCCACTGCCGCCACGTGATGACCGTTCACGGTAGCTGTTTGAATTTTTCGGTGCGCCACAGTCTCTTGTTAAAGGAATACGCCCGGGAAGCTCTGGCCAATGCCGAGTGGGTAGTTTTTATCAGTCAGTATTCCAGACTGGAGTTTCTGGCGTTTTTTGACAATGACCCAAGTCTTTACGCAAAATCGCTGGTGATTCCGGGCGGGGTGGATCTGAAGAATTTTATCAGTTTAAATGATAGCAGTGAGAAACAGGCCGAGATCGATGGTCTGCTGGCCAGGCTGGCAGCGCCCCCCTTGATCGCTGGACAGCCCTCAGCTGCGACGGCGCTCTTGCAGACCGATGAAGACGTCGTTCGTAAGCTGGGTCGGATTGACTTTACGGATGAAAAAATCATCTTATATTATGGCAAGTATTTGTGGACAAAAGGGGTACAGTTACTGATTGCGGCAGCGCCGCTGATGCTGATGAAAAATCACCGACTGCGAATCATTCTGGTAGGCTTTGGGTCATCCCGGGATTATTTTGAAACTCTGATAAAGGCTCTGGATCAGGGGGATCTGGCACCTTTATCACACTAATCAGGAAACCGGACAGTGTCGATGCCACCATTGCTGCCGATGCTTCCGTTTATTTTGAAGCATTGTTAAATAAATTGAATGACCCGGATTTTGCCAGCGCTTATCTAGCAGCCGCCACCGGAGCCATCCGGGAAGCGATTGTTTTCACCGGCTATCTTGATCATCAACATTTAAAAAGCCTGATTGCCTGTTGCAAAATTACCGTAGCTCCATCGATTTTTCCCGAGGCATTTGGGTTGGTGGCCGTTGAAGCGCTGGCATCGGGGATCATCCCGGTGCTGACCAACCACAGTGGTTTTGCCGAAGTGATCAGCATCTATCGCCAGATTTTTGGAGACATTTTTGACCGGGGCGAAGCCGATGGGGCATTTAGGCTGCCAGCGCTTGATGGCGAGCTGATTTTTAACCTGGCAGGGTCGCTAAATTATCTGCTTAACTATTATGCGGGGCTCAGCAACAGTGCCCGACAGGAAGTCCGCAACCGGGCCCGGAAAATTTGTGTTGACAACTACACCTGGGAAGCCGTGGTGCAGCGCTACCTTCGTTGTAGTAACGGAGGTAGCGCTGTTGATCTCGGCCAGAATTGGATGCCGCCAAAAGGAGAATGTGATGGAACAAAACACAATCAATGACAAGATCATGATGGTCAATGCCCAGGGGATTGTCCTGGGTGCCAGCGCCGCCTGTGCCGAATTTCTTGAGCAGAAGTTTGAGCAACTAAACGGCATTTATATTTTAGATCTGAATTTCGGCCTAACCTTAACCCAATTTTTGGCATATTTTGAAAAGATAAAAAAGGACCATCACTTTGCTTTCAAAACTTATTTTACCAATCAGGCTAACCACATGATTCATATCGACGTGCGGGGAATTTATGTGGATTCTCAGGAGTTGGTGCTACTGAACATCAGTGCAGGTGTTCCGGAAGAAACAAAAAATTATTTCAGCGATCCCAAAAAGCTGCTGATGGAATTCCCGACTACCGCTGTTGAATTGAGTCTGGGTGATGTGATGGACGCCACCCTGTTCCAGAATATCATGGACTATTTTTACGAACTGACCGGGATCCCGGTGGGGATTATTGATATGAATGGCAATATCATTGTCAAAGAAGGATGGCAGGATATCTGTGTCAACTTTCATCGGCTTAATCCGGCTTCCTGTAAAAACTGCCTGGAAAGTGATTTTGAAATAACCAAAGGAATCGAAGTGGGTGAATACCGGAGCTATAAGTGTAAAAATAACCTTTGGGACATTGCCACCCCGATTTATCTGGGAAATCAGCGGATGGGGCATATTTACCTGGGTCAGTTTTTTTACACTGATGAATCCATCGATTACGACTATTTTCAAAATCAAGCCAGAGAATTTGGATTTGATGAGGAAGCTTATATGGCGGCATTGGAGCGGGTTCCACGCTTTAGTCATCGACAGGTGGAAACCGCTATGAAGTTTTATACCAAGATGGCCAGTTACATCTCGCAATTGAGTTTTACCAACATCAAGATCCATCAAACCATGATTGAATTGTATAATGTCATGAATTTTCAAAATGCTCTGATGGATGCGGTACCTTCACCGATTTTTTACAAGAATAAAGATCTGGTCTATCTTGGTGGCAACAAAACCTTCGAAGAGGCGATTGGTTTGGCGCCATCGGATTACATCGGTAAAACGGTGTTTGATATTTCGTCCCGGGAATTGGCAGAGGCTTATCATCAGGCCGATGTCGAACTGTTGAAGACTAAAACACCTCAGGTTTATGATTTCCAAATCGTGTCCTCGACTGGCAAAAATAAAAGTGTTATTTTTAACAAAGCTATCTTTACTGACCAGGCTGGTGAAGTGGCGGGGATCATCGGTGTTATTCAGGACATTACCGAGATGAAACAGGCTCAGGAATATCTACAGAAGGTGAATGAAGAAATAATTGATACCCAGAAAGAAGTCATTTATACTCTGGGTGAGATCATCGAGACCCGTTCTCAGGAGGCTGCCAAGCATGTGGTGCGGGTAGCGGAATATTCACATCTGATCGGGCTTAAGTATGGCTTGAATCAGGAAGACGTTATGCTGTTAAAAATCGCAGCACCGATGCATGACATTGGCAAAATCGGGATACCGGATCATATTCTCAACAAACCGGGCCCCTTGACCCGGGAAGAGTTCGATTGTATTAAAACCCACACGACCATCGGCTATAATATTATGAAAAAATCAAGCCACAAAATTTTAAAAATAGCTGGGATCATTGCCTTAAGCCATCACGAACGCTGGGATGGCACCGGTTATCCCCAGGGAATAGCCGGGAAGCAGATCAATGTGTTCAGTCGCATCGTATCGGTAGCCGATGTTTTTGATGCCGTTTCTCACAAGCGCTGCTATAAGGAGGCCTGGCCGTTGGATCAGGTAAGACACTATCTGGTGGAGCAATGCGGGAAGATGTTTGATCCTCGGGTAATCACCTTGTTTCTTGACAACTGGGAAGAAATTTTAATGATACGTTCCGAGTATTCCGATGCAAGTAGCTAGAATTACACATTAACTTTTGCGTTGATAAAGCATCCGGGAAAACCGGAAACTGATGACATTGGCAAAAATGGCAAGGATCAACACGGCAATCCAAAGACTGCTCTGCAGCACGTTATATAAAAGCAACATCAGGCCCATCGCCGGGAATAGCGCTAACACCCCGATAATATCGGATTTTTGGGCCTCGAACAGATAAAAAATCAGAAACTCGAGGGGTAAAAACAGCGCAACAAACAATAACCCATCAGGGACAATAGCGGTTTGCACAATCGCAAAGATGTCCGGTTTGATGGCGTGGTTGATGTGAGAAAACAAAATGATCAGCGGTGTGGCAACCAGACAAAAGAGTATAAAGGATGATGCCCCGGGCTCCGATAATGATTGTCGGGGTAACCGGGAGGAGGCAAAATAGAAACTTCGTTTTATATTTGGCGTCGTTAAAAGCAAAATTCCGCAAAAGCAAATAGGATAGCATCAAAAGTCCCACTGCAAAAACAATGACATTGGCACGATCATTGTTTATGTTAATCTGATTAAAATACATTGGGTACAACACAATACAGAGCAGCTGCAACCAGACAATTTGACTTAATGATGAAATCTGCATTTTAGTGAAATGAAGAAAGTTTGACTTTAGCATGATGGCCTCCTGGCATAGTAGTTTAAAATATCCTCAATTGAGGGAACTTCATAGACCGTTTGGCTGGGCAGAACTTTTTTGAGGGCGGCTTTATTATCGGTTAGCCCCTCAAAGCCGTAGCTGGATTTATTCAGGCCGACAAAGTGATCGGCGTGATCGGGCAGTAACAGGGCAGGATCGCCTTTAACTATGGCGTGCTGATCTTTTATTTCGTCCTTTGGCCCGTGGAGGATAATTTGGCCGTTAACAATAAAAAACAAATAATCCGCTATTTTATCAAGGTCGGAGGTGATATGCGTCGCCATTAATACCGTTTTGTTGTCCGCCAACACAATGTCTTTGAGGATTTCAATCAGTTCACTTCGTACCAGCGGATCGAGGCCAGCTGTTGGCTCGTCCAGAATAAAAAGCTCAGCCCCATGGGAAAGGGCCAGCACCAGGGCGTATTTCATCCGCATTCCCCGGGACAAATGCTTGATCTTTTTATCCTCGGGCAATTCAAGTTTATCCAGATAAGCATGATAGGCCTGATTGTCCCAGGTTGAATACATCGGAGCAATCAGGCGTGTCATTTTCTGTAAGGTCAAGTCTTCATAAAAATGACCGTCATCCAGCACAACCCCCAGCTTTGATTTGATTGCCAGATCGTTGTGGACACTATCCAAACCCAAAACGGTGATTTTTCCCTGATCGGGTTGGATCATGTTCAGAATGCTTTTGATCGTGGTTGTTTTTCCGGCGCCATTGGGTCCGATAAAGCCGGTCAGTGTTCCTTTTTCCAGCGACATATTGATATTCTGCAAGCTGAAATCGGCATAGTTTTTGCAAAGGTTATTGATTTCTAAAACTGCATTCACGTTTATTCCTCCCTGATTAACACGTCGATAATATTTTTTAAATCCGCACCTGAAATGCCGACAGGTTTACCATAGTCAAGGATATCGGTCAACCTTTTTTCAATTTCCATCAAGCGGGTTTCACGCAACAGCTCCATGTTTTGAGGCGCAACAAAAGAGCCTTTACCCATCATATTAATGGTGAATCCTTCAGCTTCGAGGCAGTCATAGGCTTTTCTGGTCGTAATCACGCTGACATTCAAATCCCTGGCCAGGCCTCTGACAGAAGGCAGAAGATCGCCCTCCTTTAATTCGCCAGACAGGATCTCAGCTTTGATTTGGTTCATAATCTGCTCGTAAATAGGCACTTCAGCAGAATTTTTAATGATGATGTTCACTTTCCTATTACCTCCAGATTCAAATACTGTGCATGCACGATAAGCACAGTATAGCTGGCAATCATCTTTATGTCAATATGTTTAAAACCAGCGTCAAGAATAAAAATTTCATCCGGATCATATTTAGACATACTCACAGGTATCAAACCGGTGGGTTTGTTTTTTTGCCAGAAAGCAGATATGATCTTTCCCACAACACCATTAAATGATACAATAGTGCCATTCCAAACGAATTGCAAAAGTACGCTCTGTTTCGCAAGTCCCCAATCATTCATGCAAAAGGAGTAATAAAACAATGACACTAAAAATCAGAAACGTGACAATTGAAGATCTAAAAGCAGTCACCGCAGTGGAAGCCAGCTGCTTTCCGGCAGCCGAGGCCGCAACCAGGAGCGCATTTGCACAACGCATCAAGGTCTTTCCGGAGAGTTTTTTTATCGCCGAAATGGATGACAAAATCGTCGGGTTTATCAATGGGGGTGTCATCAATGAAACGACAATTGGGGATGAATTATTTCAGGACGCTGATCGACATGTTCCAGACGGCGCTTACCAGACCGTTTTTGGTCTCGATGTGATCCCCGGTTATCGTAATCAGGGAATCGCCGCCCGGTTAATGGAGCATTTGATTGCAGTATCACGATCAGCCAGTCGCAAAGGCGTGATTCTCACCTGCAAAGCTTCGCTGATTGATTATTATCAAAAATTCGGGTTTGAAAATTCCGGCGAATCGCAATCGGTGCATGGTGGCTCAAAATGGTATGATATGATCCTGCGCTTCGATTCGCCCCAATAATTAGCGAACATAGGGGATCACAACGTTTGTAAACCAGTGGCTGGTATGTCAGGCACGCAAAATTAATGGAAAGGTCTTGCCAGCGGTAAGAATTGTGAGGTAATAACAGTGAAAGTAGAAATTTGGTCAGATTATGTCTGTCCCTTTTGTTATATCGGAGAAAGAAAACTTGCCTTAGCCCTCGAAAAAACAGGGATGACAGCAGCAGCCGAGATCGTTTTTAATGCGTATGAATTGGATCCAAATGCCAGGAAGAGCTATGATGAGAACATTAATCAACTGATTGCCAAGAAATATGGAATGAGTTTGGAACAGGCCATAGCGGCTAACAACAATATCATCAATGCGGCCAGAGAAGTTGACCTGGATTTTAATTTTGACAAACTGCAGCCGACCAATACCTTTGATGCGCACCGGTTGTCCCATTACGCCAAGGATCAGGGCAAGCAGCAGGTCTATACCGAAGCGGTGATGAAAAGCTATTTTACGGAGGGATTGAACATTTCAGATTTTGACGTGTTAACGGCCATTGCAGGTGAAGTGGGATTAGATCAAGTGGAAGTCTTACGCATTTTAGAATCATCGGCGTATGAAAAAGAAGTCCGTCAAGATGAAAAAAATGCCCGTTCCCGCCAGATACATGGCGTCCCCTATTTTTTGTTTAACGGAACAACGGCTGTCAGTGGCGCGCAACCAGTGGATACCTTTGTGGCGGTGATTGAAGAACTAAAAGAGTAGAATTAAAATGTTCTCAACTTGATCCAACAGCACCATGTTTGGCTTTTTTGAACCGCTTAGAACTTTGAATAGCAACTTTTTATATCATGGCCCCCTGTCTTAAATTTCTTTAATTATGTTACGTTTCCGTTGCAATACAACTAAAACACCCCTGGCCGATAATCCGCCAGGGGTGTCTTTGGGTTTAGTAAATGTGTTAATTCATATCACGCCAGGACATTCACACTGGCCTGACTGGTGTTCTGGTTGTTCTGGTATTGTTGAAATAGCGATAGTAATGATTGGTTGGTCTGGGTGCTTTGGCTTGATTCGGTATCATCCAGGAAGCTTAAGCTGCCCATTGATTCCCGGATTTGCATGTAGTTTTGCGAAATACCGCCATTAGGCATGCTCTCTGTCGCAGGAACAAGGTCCAGGATTTCCTGGAGATCAAAGCCGTTTGCTTCAACCGCATCAGCTAAGGCGCTGCCAGCCGGAATACCGGCGTCTCGCAAGCTTGATACGATGGTGCTGGCATCCTCTTCACTGAGTGAGGCGGCGTCGTACTCTTCAAGCAGCGAGCTGATTAAATCTTCCTGTTCCGCTGTCAGGATGGTTGAGTCGGTGGAGTCGGATGTGGCACTGGCATCTGGTGGTGGCGGTGGTGGCGGACCTTTTGGCGGAGGCGGCATGGAGCCATCGACCTGGCTGGTTTCACCGGTATCGCTGGTCTCGCTGGCGGTCGTTAGTTTGGCTTGATAAGCCTGCCAAATGCTGGAAGCACTACCACTTTGACTGATTGAACTAATCATTTTAGAGCTCTCCTTCCTATATTGTCAAGCC
>NZ_DJGY01000053.1:0-36692 GCF_002435675.1 Acetobacterium sp. UBA5834
ATGTCAATGATACATTACACTAGCTTATTTGAATAAGAAGGGAAATTTGTCATGAAGAAGATTACCAAGATTATCTGTCTATTTCTTTCGTTGCTGTTTTTGAGTGGCTGTACCGCCAGCCAGAATGGACCCAAAACAGAAAGTATCAAAGAGACCATCTACGATGCCTACGTTTATGCCTTTCCGTTGGTGCTGGTGAATGCCACCATGGAAAAGATGACCAATACGGTAGAGCCAACGACGACCCAGGCACCGCCTAATCAGTTGTTCCACAGCCATAATCTGGCCAATGCCAGTGCCAAGGATGTGGTCACCCTTAATACCGATACCTTGTACTCCCAAGCCTTTCTTGATCTGTCGGATACGGCAATGGTTTTTGTGATGCCCAAAGCTGACCGATTTTGTTCCGGGGAGATCATGGATGCTTATACCAATGCCGTCAAAATTACCGGCTCCGGCAGCGATAATCCGGATCAGACGGCTTTTCTGATTACCGGGCCGGATTACAGTGGTGAAATTCCCAAAGACCTGGTTCATGTTGCCATGCCTACCAATATGGCCTGGATTCTGTGTCGGGTGCTCAGCTACGGCGAAGCCGATCTTGACAATGTTTATGCCATTCAAAATAACATCCAATTGCTGCCGCTGACGAATTATTTGTCGGGGGAAGCCTATATTCCAGCTAAGGGCAGCTATAGTGAAAGTAATAACTTTATTCCCATCGAACATGTTTTGCAGATGACTCCGGCGGAGTTTTTTAATACCGCCAATGCGTTAATGGTTGCCAATCCTCCTGCCAGCGCCGATCAGGCCATGATCGAAAAAATCAGTGCGGTGGGCGTCGGCCCGGGCCTTGAATTTGACCCGGCGATATTGGGGGATTCCGGACAGGACGAGTGGAATACGATGATCAATGATCTGTCGACCACCTTGTTCAACGATTCTCAGGATTTTCTGGTTCAGATGAATAACTGGCGGTTTTTTGGTGAACCGGTGGCCGAATTTGGCACCGAATATGATTATCGGGCATTGATTGCTTTAAACGGTTTGGCAGCCAATCCGGTTTCCGTCGCCATTTATCCCAATGCCAGCACCACTAGTGATGGCGTCACCTTTGATGGCACCAACAATTATGTGATCCATTTTGACAAAGAGCAGCTCCCACCAACCAAAGATACCGGTTTCTGGTCGATCACCGCCTATGACAGTGATAATTTTTTAATCGATAATCCGATTAATCGTTACAGCATCAATGACCGCAGTGCCGTCACCTACAATCAGGATGGATCACTGGATTTATTGCTGCAAACCCAGGCCCCAGCTGATGCCACATTGGCAAATAACTGGTTGCCGATCTCAGCCGATAACTTTCATCTGTACCTGCGAATTTATCTGCCTCAGGAATCAGTGTTTGATGGCAGTTGGCAACCGCCAACGATAAAAAAGGCCGAATAAAAAATCAGCGTGTCGATTAGTTCGGTTTGCAAGGGTGTTTTTTTGACAACGATAATTTTGAATGAGGCTAGTTAGATGAATATAATTTTAAGCACAATATTGGTGGTTTCATCAATGGTCTTGATTGTTTTGGGGATCGTTGGCTTTCGGCATCGGGGAATTTCTGGGGTTAAAGCGATTACGCTATTAATGTTTGCCATGGCAATTCACAGTTTTGCCTATGGGATGGAATTGATGAGCTCGGATTGGGAAACCATGTATCAATGGATTCGAGTGGAGTATCTGGGCGTGTCTTTTTATCCCATTCTCATTCTCTGGTTTGCCAGAGAGTATGCCGGGGAGCGGCGTTTTGCCAACAATTATGTGATGGGGATTGTGCTGGCCATCTGTACGGCTACCTTGTTTTTGGTTGAGACAAATGCGATGCATGGTTTATATTATGCTCAAATGGGGGTGGATAGAAGCATTGGCTTTCCCATCGTGATGACACAAAAAGGTCAATGGTATATGGTTCAGGTAGGGGCCTTGTATTTTGCGATGATTTATGCCCTGGTTGTTTTGATTGGACAGATCCTAAATACCAGAGGGGTGACCCGAAGGCGGGCCTTTCTGGTTTTTACCGGAATGCTGGTTCCGATGATTGCCAGCACCTGTTATTTATTGGGCTGGGGAATTGGTGAAATTGATCTGATACCTTTTTCATTTATCTTTTTAAGTGTGTTGGTGGCCAGTGGTATTTATCGCTATGATATTCTTTTTTTGAGTGAAGTCACCCATGAAATGATCTTTAATACCATTGGTGAGGGGGTTATTGTGGTTGACAGCGAAGGCTATATTCTGAAAATGAATCGGGCGATGCAAAGCTTGTTTGGAATCCTCGGTCAATTAAAGATTGGAGAGCCCATAAACCGTTATATGGTTTTGGCGCATATTTTGGAGAGCAGTGATTCTCAGACTATTGCCATGGGTGATAAACATTATCAGATTCGCTTGAATGCGATTGGAAAGCACCATGGAACCATCGTTGTTTTTACCGATGTGACCGAAATTACTGAGGCAAAAAAACAGGTTGAGATTTTGGCTATCACTGATCACTTAACTCAACTCTATAATCGGCATCATTTTGTCCAGCGATTCAATCAGCTGGAGAAGGCGGGCGTGGTTATGTTGCTGGATATTGACCACTTTAAGCTGGTGAACGATCAATATGGACATCTGGCCGGAGATACCGTACTCTGTGAACTTGCCGATTGCTTGAGTGAGCATTTTTACGATGGCGTGATTTGTCGCTACGGTGGGGAAGAGTTTGCGGTGCTGATTGAAGGGGAAAGCCTTGAAAATGCCAGAAACCGGGGCGAAGCGTTCAGGGCGGCTTTCCAATCCCGACAGACGGATTTTCCCTGTACGGTGTCGATTGGCTTATGCTGGTATAATAAGGCAGATTACAGCAAAACCATGAATCAGGTTGATAAGCTTTTGTATCAGGCCAAAAATGCAGGTAG
Source organism: Acetobacterium sp. UBA5834 (assembly GCF_002435675.1). Classification (NCBI taxonomy): domain Bacteria; kingdom Bacillati; phylum Bacillota; class Clostridia; order Eubacteriales; family Eubacteriaceae; genus Acetobacterium; species Acetobacterium sp. UBA5834. Next base: position 2,958 of record NZ_DJGY01000053.1, read on the forward strand.
AAACGCTGTGGTTTGGGAAGAAGCGCTTGAGACATGAGAAGAATACGGATAAAAACATAAAAAAATTGGCGAAGCCTCAGGCTTTGCCAATTTTTATCGAAAAATTTAAAAATATGATAGTATTAAAATCTAAACCAACTGATAAGCGGCGACAAAACCGGTTTCGACGGCATTGGCAATGCGGCCAATCTGAGCCGTGTCACCAATCTTGACAACCCGATCAAAATGAAGAACGAGCGCATCGGCCAAGGTTTGATCAGCTTTGACGCCTAAGGATAGAACCACATTGTCAACGGCGAGGTCAAGGCATTGGCCGTTGCTTTGTTCCAACCTAATCGTGGCTTCATCAATTTCGATCAGCTTATGGGCTGGCATAAAGACGGTGCCAAATTTAATCAGGCGGGCCTGAACGTCGCTGAAACTCTGCCAACTGGCATCGGGGCCAATGCGATCAGCCATCTCCACCACAAAAACCTCATTATCCTGGGTTTCCAGCAGTTCAGCCGTTTCAACCCCGGTCATGCCAGAACCGATCACAGCGACTTTTTTACCAGTGAGCTGGACCTTGCCAGTGAGAATATCGGTACTGGTGCAGACATGGGCTTTTTTGACGCCTTTGATCGATTGAGGAACGATTGATTCGGAACCGGTGGCCACGAAAACAGCATAAGGGTTCAGGGCTGTAATGGCATTATGGGTGGCTGGTGTATTGAGGCGAACTTCGACCCCCAGCTTGGTGAGTTGGGTTTTATAATAGTCAATCAGCCAGTTGATTTTATCTTTATGAGGCGGCTTGTTGGCCAGACCGAGTTGGCCACCCAGTTCGCCGTCTTTCTCAAATAAGACGACCTTAAATTGCCGTTCAGAAAGCTTGCGGGCCGCTTCCATGCCCGCAGGGCCCCCACCGATAACAACCACTAAACGGCCATCGCCATCCTGCCGGGCATCATTATAGAACCATTCCCGGGCGGCCCGGGCATTGATGGCACAGGCAAAGGGTTCGCCCTTCATCCCATTGGCAATCATGGAGTCCATGCAGTTCAGACAGGAGATGCAGCGGCGGATATCATCCACCGCTCCGGCAGCAGCTTTATTAACCCAATCGGGATCAGCCAATAGACCCCGGGCGATGGTAACCCCGTCCACGCGACCCTCAGCAATGATTTTTTCAGCAAATTCCGGGTTGCGGATCACACCGACCCCAAAGACCGGCACATCCACCGCTTTTTTTACGGCTTCAGCCAGATAGATTTTCCAGCCTTCGTTAAAAGAAATCGGTTCCCAGGCCTGATTCATGGTTTCATAAATACCAGCCGAGACATTGATGGCATCGAGACCAAAGGGCACCAGGTATTTACAGATTTCCACTGCTTCATCCAGTAGCAAGCCGTCTTCGGAAAAGGGAAACATCGATTCCCGGAGAAACTCATCGGCTGAAATCCGGAACATCACCGGGTAGTCGCGACCGACGCGGGCGCGAATGCCTTCAATAATTTCTTTAACCACCCGGGCCCGGTTTTCGGTGCTGCCGCCGTATTCGTCAGTCCGTTTATTGGTCAGCGGGGAAATAAACTGGTTTAGCATGTAGCCATGAGCGCCATGCAGTTCAACCCCGTCGATCCCCGCTTTGTAGCAACGTTCGGCGGCATTGATATAATCCTGAACAAAGCTTTTTATTTCGGCATTGGTCATTTCCCGGCATTCGGCCTGGGTCAGCATGCTCTTGATGCCACTGGGGGAGATGGTCGCCCGCCCACCGATGGCCATGTTATCGGTTTGTCGGCCGGGATGATGCAGCTGAATAAAGATGGCACCGTCATAAAAATGAACGGCTTTAGCCAATTTTGCCAGTCCCGGGATACAGTCATCGGTGGCGGCGGAGGTTTGGCGGGGCATCATCACGCCGGTTTCATTATTTACCCGGGTGACTTCGTTGATAATCAGTCCGACCCCACCTTTGGCACGCTCGGCGTAGTAGGCGCATTCGCATTCCGAAACCGTGGCATTGTCATGAGCCGTTCCCGAACCCATAGCGCCCATCACCACCCGGTTTCTGATTTTTAATGAACCAATATTGATGGGGGATAATAAATTTTCAAAAGTCATAGAGATTCTCCTTAAATTTTATAAATCGATTTACTGATAGCAGTCGTAAATCTTGGCCAGCGATGCGGCAATGCGTTCTTCAGTGGCCGGAACCGGACAGAGAAAACGCAGACCTTCATTGGCGACATAGTTTGTACAGCCGAGGATTTGTTCTCGGGATATAGTTAAGTCCGGAAGGGTTGGAATCCCCAATTGTTTCTGAAATTGACGTAATCCATTGGCGACGTCGATTCCAATTTCCTGGGGATCAGTGGCACTGATGGTTAGGCCCATGCAAGTGCCGATTTTTTTGACTTTTTCGGGATAAACGGGAGCTGTTAATTCAAGGATAACCGGTGTGACCAGGGCGCAGGCAATGCCATGGGGAATATGAAAGGTGGCGCCCATGGCGTGGGCAATGGCGTGACCCAAGTGAACCATGGCATCATTAAAGGCAATGCCAGCATTGTTGCTGGCCAGGGCCAGATTTTCCCGGGCTTCAAGATTCAAGGGATCGGCAGCAGCGATTGGCAGCCATTTGGTAATCCGTTCAATGGTATCATAACAGAGAATATCGGAGTGGGGATTGGGTTGCACACTGGTTAATGCTTCGCAAACATGGGAAAAAGCGTCCATGCCGGTGTAAACTGTAATTTCTTTTGGCATCCCCAGGGTCAATTCAGGGTCAACAATCGCAAAGCTGGGTGGTGCAATGGCACCGATTTTTTCATGATTTTTGGTATCGCTGATGACGGCGATAATGGTGCTTTCCGAGCCGGTGCCAGAGGTGGTGGGGATCAAAATCAGCTTTATCGGTGGGTTTTCCAGCGGCATCATGTTTCGGGCCGAATCCAGCAGTTCCGAAACACTGACATGATTGGCAGCCAGGGTGCTGATTCCTTTGGCGGTATCCAGAACACTGCCGCCGCCAATGCCGACTATCCCATCAATGGCGTGAGTTTTTACCAGATCGGCACCAGTCTGAACCGTGTAGTCCGGGGCATCCATTTCACAGTCGGCAAATAAAAAGATTTCCATTCCGGCTGCGGTTAAACTGTCGACTACTTTTTGAGAGTGCCCCATTTTTTTTACGTTTTCATCCGTGACGATTAAAACCCTGTTAAATCCTAATTCTTTGGCTACATCTCCGGTGGTGCTGACAGCGCCAGCACCGAAAGCTACCGGACATAATTGTGAGTATCGTTGTACCATCTCAAATCCTCCTTGATTTTGTTAAAGCGTTGTCATTTCGAGCTGGCACCAGTATAGCAGTTGGGGGTGGCGCCGTCTTTGTGAGGGTTTGAGATTTTAGTGATCAAAAAAGAAGTCGTTTGACAAAGCAGGCTTGTAAAAAGTGACAAAATAAGGAGGTTGAATTGGTAAATTATTCCTAAAAATGAGATCGGCAAACGGTCAGTGGTTTTTATTTAAGACCCTGATGTACAGGGGTTTCACCCCGTGATATAATGAGTCAAATTCGATAAGATGATAAGGTGGTTTTGATGGCGGTAACACTTAAAAAAATGAGGTCGGTATTGAATGGGCGTCCTGTTAGAATGCGCATCAATGAAAATGACGACACGATTGAAATTAAAGGCATTGACTTTTTTACTGAACAAGAAGACGTGTCGCCGGACTATGCCTATGTTATAAAGGGGTCTGATATCCAGCGACGACTGGATCACAAAATCTGTTTTATTATCATCGAGGATCAGCCCCTGGACGAAAAGTATACGGGAGAAAGTGGCACGAATGCCATTCTGGTGGATAAAGCCTGGAGCCCGGAAACGGTGATTAAGCGGGTCAGACAATTATTTGAGGATCAGTATCGGATTGGCGACAGCTCAATAAAGATTCTTGAGTCCTGTCAGAAGGGCTATACCATCCAGCAATTACTGGATCTGGGCTATCAACTGCTGGGTAATCCCTTGTTGCTGGTTGATGTTTCATTATGTTTTATTGCTCATTCCGGGGGAAATAATATTAATAATGAACCGCTTTGGGAATGGACTTTGTCCAAGGGCTATGTCAATAAAGAGTATGCTAAATCGGTGATGACGGATGAAAATCAAAATGAAATCGATCAGGGCAAAGAGGTGCTGGTCATTTGGGAGACGGGCTTGTTAAACCACCGGCAACTGGTTGGCCGGGTTTTAAAAAACAATCGTCCGTTGGCCTATCTGAAGCTTTTGGAATACCACCATCCAATTAGCGAAAGTGATCAGGAAATACTGATTATGCTGTGTCATGCTGTAGCGATGACCATGGAGGATGCCAACGGCATCAGCCAGACCGCCAGTTCACTGAGTGACACCTTTTTAATTGCCCTGCTGAACCAGAAAATGTATGATCATGCGGCCATTGAAGAACGGGAAAGAATTTATGGACTAAAGCTCTATAAAAATCTTTTCGCCCTGGTTATCCGCATCGATAATCGCCAGAATACCAATGATCGGTTGTATTACTTAAAGCGGATTTATCAGAATTTCTTTAACCGGCAAACGGTGATTATTTACAATGGACAATTGGTGATTTTGCTGGACACCATCACCGCAGAAATTCAGAATGAGCGGGAAATGGCATCGTTTGAAAACCTACTGGAAGAAAATGACTGCACCGCTGGCATCAGCAAAATATTTTATCACCTGTACGATTTTTGTGAGCACTATAAACAGGCGCACAATGCGCTGACCTTGGGCGATCAGCTGAAAAAACCAGGGCGAATTCGCAACTATGATGATCTGATTATTCCCCATATGATCTTAAGCTTTAGAGGGGAAACCAATATTAAAAACTTAATCCATCCGGTGGTGAAAACACTAAAAGACCTGGATGATAAAAAGGGCAGCAATTTTCTGGAAACCCTGGTAGCTTATATTAATTATAATCAGGATACCACCCTGACTGCGAAAAGTTTGCATGTTCACTACAATACCCTCAAATACCGGATTAATCGGATTATTGAATTAACTGAGCTTGATTTATCCGATAGCGAAACCTTGTTCAACATTCAGCTCTCAGTGAAGGTGAATGATATTTTAGCCTGTTTATAGTAAAAAAGTGGAGAAAAAAGCGCAATGAAGATAATCAATGAAAGCCACAACTTAAGTTTAAAAGAAAGTTTTGCAATCGAACGCATCCGGCAGTCGGCAGATCATCGCTTGACTGAAGAGAAAATGACCGATATGGTGATTGTCGAACATCATCTGAATGCCTATATTAATGATCAACTGGCCTTTAAACTGGTCTGCAGCCCCGAAAAATTGGATGCCCTGGTGCTGGGATTTCTGCTCAGCGAGGGCTATATCAAAAATCCCGATGAAATTGAATTTATTTATGTCTGTGAAAGTGGGGAGCGGGTCAAGGTCCAGCTGTATAAACCACTGCCATTGCCGGAAATTGATCATGATACCGGCAGCAACTCGATTTCCTGTGGCAATAACCGAAAAATCCGCCAGGCTGCTTACGCCAAAAGCCTGATGCCCTTACCGGTTCATGACTGGTCCCACGAAACAGTATTGATGCTGGCCAATGCCTGCAACCACAATGCCGGGCTGTTTGCCGAAACCGGCGGAACCCATTGTTGTGCGATGAGCATTCGTGACGAACTGGCGTTTATCTGCGAAGATATCGGCCGCCACAATGCAGTGGATAAAACCATTGGCCAGGCCATGATAGAAGAAAAAAATATCGCTGAGGCGATCCTGTTTACCACCGGCCGGATTCCCTCGGATATGGTTATCAAAGCGATCAGAAGCCGTATCCCGGTGATTGCCTCCCATTCAGCGCCCACCGACGAAGCGGTTTTACTGGCCCGTCAGTTTAATCTCACCCTGATTGGCTTTGTCAGAGGCAAACGAATGAATCTTTATGCAGGAAAGTAATTTCCTGCTTTTTTTTCGGAACTGCAATATCATCCTAGAGATAAAAGAAGATTAATGCTACACTGGGATGGAAGCGGAGGTAGTTAAATGAAACACCATGAAGAACGGATCGTCCGTTATGATGGCGAACTGAAAATCGAAGCCTTGCGGTTAAAAGGCATTATTCAAAAATTCCCCAATCACTTTCATGAACATTATGTGATTGGTTTTATTGAAAGCGGACAGCGAAAATTGTCCTGCAAGAACAGGGAATACCGGGTAGAACCAGGGGATTTGCTGCTTTTTAATCCCTACGATAATCATTTTTGCGAACAAATTGATGAAAAACCCCTGGATTACCGGTGCCTCAACATCAAACCGGAAATAATGAAGGAGGTGGTTTTTGAAATCACCGGAAAGCCGGATAAGTTGATTTTTAAACAGCCGGTAGTAGCCCAGTGCGAGCAGGTCAAGGCCCTTCAGGAACTGCATCAGATGGTCATGCAGGAAGCAGGCGAATTTAACAAAGAAGAAGCCTTTCTATTTTTGATCGAGCAGCTGGTCGAAGAATATGGAATCCGGGAAACCGATGGTGATCAGCCGGAAAGTGATGGCAACATTGAAATGATCTGCGCCTACCTGGAAGCACATTATCAGGAGCGGATCACACTGGCAGACTTATGTGCCTTAACCGGATGCGGCAAGTATTATCTGGTCCGGGCCTTTACCAGAACAAAGGGGATCACCCCTTACCGCTATCTGGAGACGGTGCGCATCAACCAGGCCAAGCAGTTGCTGGAAAAAGGGCTGGAGCCGCTTGAAACAGCTTATCAGACCGGATTTTCGGATCAGAGTCACTTCACTAATTTTTTTAAGCAATTCATCGGGATTACGCCCAAACAATACCAGAAAATATTTATTTCGAATGATCCGCAGCCCCGGGGAACCAGGAGCGGGGACGAAGGGCGCAAAAATTGAGCGGCGAGTATCGGCTGACTGGCCATCTGGCCGCAGCGTTTACGATTTTTATCTGGGGCATCACCTTTGTTTCGACAAAGATTTTACTGGATGTTTTTAGCCCGATCGAGATTCTGGTTTTTCGCTTTGTGATCGGCTATCTCGCCCTGACCCTGGTCTATCCCCGGCGCATGGGCCTACGCAGCTGGGCCGAGGAAAGGCTGATGATGGCTGCTGGTTTGTGTGGGGTTACCCTCTATTTTTTGCTTGAAAACATTGCCCTTACCTATACCTATGCCACAAACGTTGGGGTGATTATTTCGATTGCCCCCTTTTTCACCGCCATCCTGGCCCATTTCTTTCTGGATGGCGAAAAACTGAGCCTGAATTTTTTCATCGGTTTTCTGGCTGCCATTATCGGAATTTTTCTGATCAGCTTTAATGGGATCATGGTGCTGCAACTCAACCCCATTGGTGACTTACTGGCGCTGCTGGCAGCCGGAGTATGGGCAGTTTATTCGGTGCTGACCCGTAAAATTAGTGGCCTGGGGTATCACAGCATTCAAACCACAAGGCGGATCTTTTTTTACGGGCTCCTCTTTATGCTGCCGGCCCTGCCCTTTTTTGATGTCAATTGGAGTCTTAAACCATTGGCAGAGCCGGTTTATCTCTTTAATCTGCTGTTTCTGGGACTGCTGGCTTCGGCGCTCTGCTTTGTCACCTGGAGTCTGGCAGTCAAGCGATTGGGAGCCACTAAAACCACGGTTTATATTTATCTGGTGCCGGTCATCACCGTGGCAACATCGGTGCTGATTCTTAAGGAAAGATTAACCGGGCTAGCGGTACTGGGAATTGGGCTGACCCTCCTGGGGTTGATCATTTCTGAAAAGCAGAGCGCTCCGGGAAAAAATAGGATGACCGAAAAAACTGAAAAAATCAGCTAACAGGAAATACGAGCAGACATGATTTTACAGCGAATGCCGACAAATTATCTGACCATTCCCATGATTTATGATAAAATAAATCATGGGAATTAATTTTTTAAGATAATACTATAAAAGGAAGGGTTGAATGAAATGTTAAGATTAAGGGCAATGAGGATCACACTGATTGGTTTATTCGGTCTGGTTTTATTGTTGGCGATGACGCCGCATATCAGCAGGGTTAGCGCCGAAGATAATTCGACACAAACTGAAAACGCTGTCACAGCCGATTCGGTGGAGCGGGTCGTGACCTCGGAGCGTGCGGTGAATGCAATGATGGGTTGTTCTTATCGTACCCATGTTCAGAATGTCGGTTGGCAGGATTTTGTCAGCAATGGAGCCATGAGTGGCATGGAAGGCCAGGGGCTGCGGTTGGAGGGTATTGAAGTCAACCTGGAGAATGTCAGCGGTGATGTGGGCATTGAGTATACCACCCATGTCCAGAATATCGGTTGGCAGAATTATGCAAAAAACGGTGCGATGAGCGGAACCTCGGGCCAGTCACTCCGGCTGGAAGCCATCAAAATCCGACTGATCGGGGCTGACGCTGGGAATTACGACGTTTACTATCAGGTTCATGCCCAGAATTTTGGCTGGCTGGATTGGGCTAAGAATGATGCCAGCGCCGGAACCGAAGGGTTTGGTTTAAGGCTGGAGGGGATCAGAATCATGGTGGTACCCAAGGGTGATCCGGCACCGGGGGCAACGGATCGTCCCTTTGTCACCACCAACACCCAATCGACCTATCGAACGCATATCCAGAATATTGGCTGGCAGGGTTGGCAGAAAAATGGCGAAATGAGTGGTACCACAGGACAGAATCTGCGTCTGGAAGCCATCGAAATAATAAATGAAAATCCAGAAAGCAATGTTGGTTTTGAATACCAGACCCATGTCCAGAATCTTGGTTGGCAGGGTTGGAAAGAGGACGGTGAATTGAGCGGCACAGCAAACCAGGGGTTGCGACTGGAAGGAATAAAGATTCGATTGACGGGAGCCAATGCCAATCTGTTCGACGTGTATTATGAAGCCTATGTGGAAGGCTTTGGCTGGATGCCCTGGGTGATGAATGGTGAAAGTGCAGGGACTGAAGGGTTGGGGCTGCGCCTGGAGGGCATTAAAATAATTGTTCAACTAAAAGGCTTGCCGATACCTGACAATACCGCCAACGAATTGGGCTCACTGGCCCAGCTGGTCAATAAAAACCATCATATCCCAGCGGATTATGTACCGGATGATCTGGTCTGGGTTAATCTGCCTTCCACCCGGGACACCCAACTGCGGGCTGATGCCGCCGAGCATCTGATCCAGTTATTTAATGGTGCCAGTGCTCAGGGCTTGACCCTCTACTGCAATTCCGGGTATCGCTCTTATGCGACTCAGGCGGCATTGTATCAATGGAATGTCGAGATGTATGGAGTCGCCGGGGCGGAGCTGGTCAGTGCCCGGCCGGGAATGAGTGAGCATCAACTGGGCTTGGCCATGGATGTCACCTCCGCCACCGTTGATTTTGATCTGGTGGAAAGTTTTGGTGCCACGGCGGAGGGTCAGTTTATCCGGGATCATGCTCATGAGTATGGTTTTATTGTCCGCTATCCCCAGGGCAAAACCAATATCACCGGCTATGCCTATGAACCCTGGCATCTGCGGTACCTGGGGGTTCCGGTAGCCACGGCCATTTACAACAGCGGTAAAACGATGGAAGAATTTTATGGAATTTACTAACTGAGCGGATGATTTGGTTTTTATGAAAGGCAAAGCGATGAAAAAGTTAGGAATACTGATGCTGATTGTGGTCATTTTGGTGGCGGGATGTTCAAGTCAGCAACAAACAAAGGAGAAGATAGTGTCAGTTAACAAAATTACGGCTGAAGAGGCCAAAGTCATGATCGATGAGGGTGAAAACCTGGTCATCCTGGATGTCCGGACTCAGGAGGAATATAACGAAGGTCATATTGAGAATGCCGTACTGATTCCGGACACCGAGATCAGCGCTAAGGCTCCCACTGTTTTAGCCGATTCGAATCAGACCATTCTTGTTTATTGTCGCACCGGCCGCCGGAGTGCCGAGGCGGCAAAAAAACTGGTGGATCTCGGCTATAGCAATATCTATGATTTTGGTGGTATTGTGGATTGGCCCTATGAAGTGGTGAAGTAGCAGAGAATGCGATTGAAAATAATGACTGCCAACAGAATGACTAAAAAGTTCAAGCACCCCATTCTGAAAAAGAATTGGGGTGCTTGAATTTGTTTGACATTCTTTGGGGGTCTCGAATACTCGTGGTGAGTGAGTTGCTAAAAGCATCCACAGGCGGTTTTAATCATGAAATTGCAACAAATTATGTAGAAATTGAATATTTGTGGGTATAAAGCATAAAAACAATGATGGTTTGTTCTTGTGATCCAATACATATCATGGGAAAGGAGCAATTGTGGAGATGATACCGTATCTGGTTTCATTTATATTTTTTGTGATTGGCGGCAGCTATGTTTTTTTTGGCAGCAATATTGTTTTGACTAATTCAAAAGAGAAAAGCAACCGTCTTTTTTTTGTGTTGTGTACATTCCTAAGCGTTTGGGCTTTCGCATTTGCTCTGGCGGTATCGGCACCGGATTTGGAAAGCTGTTTATTCTGGCGCCGGGTATCGGCCTTGGGGTGGGCGACCTTTCCGGGGCTGCTGTTTCATTTTTTTCTGGTACTAACCCAGCGTAACAAGCTGTTAAAACAATGGTGGCTTTATTTTTTGATCTACATACCGGTAGCAGTTTTAGTTTATGTGTTCTCCCTGTCACGGGACTTAGCAATTATTCAATATAATTTAACGAACACGCCCTTTGGCTGGATCAATACCCCAGGGAATAACGGCTGGGATCGGCTGTATGATTTATACTATTTTGGTGGTATTTTGTTAGGGCTGGTGTTATTGATTGATTGGATCAGAAATACAAAAAATCCACAATATAAAAAACAGGGCCGCTATATTTTGCTGTGCTTTTCAGTTTCTCTGGCAGTAGCAGTTGTTTTTAAAGTCATCAGTCAGTTGTTTTCACTGATGTCAATCCTCCAAATACTGCCAAACATTATGTATATCGTGACGTTGTGTATCTTTTTTTCAATCAAAAAATACGGCCTGGTGAAGATGAAGCCCATCAGTACCTACGAAATGATTTTAAACAACCATACCCGGGAACAGATCTATAATTACCTGACGGTAGTCTTTATTGCCGGTAGTTTGTTGAATATTATTTCCCAGTATTTTATGGCCAGTTCCGACGAGCTCACTGCCATTTTCCGCTTTAGCAGCCTGCTATTACTGGTTGGGCTGGTGATTCAGATTACCCAGCGGAGCAATCGTTTAAGAAAGCATCAGAATAAGATCATTATGGTGATATTGGTAGCTGCCATTCCGTTGATTACCCTTCGGTTTATCAGCTCAGCCAGTCTGACAGTATGGGCTTTTCCCTTTATTTTAATTATTATGGCCCTTGTATTTAATAACCGGATTGCTATCGTGGGAATCACGGTGTCGATTTTTTTGACCCAGATTCTGGTCTTTATCATCATGCCGCAGGCGATTGTGGTGATTGACAGCAACGAGCATGTGGTCAGAATTGGATTGTTTGGTATCGGTATCTGGGTGGCCTTTTTTGTCAACTCTTTGTATGTTCAGCGGCTAAAAGAAAATACCGAGCAAATTAAGATTCAGAAAATGATTGCGCAGATTTCCGCAGAGTTCCTGACGGTCAGTAGTGAGAATTTTGAAACCATCACCAATAAATGGCTGGAAAAAAGCGGCGAAGCTTTTGATATGGATCGGGCCTGTCTGTGCTTTTTCAGTCTGGATAAAACAAATTTCAGTTGTACCGATGAATGGTGCCGAGAAGGGCTAAAACCGCAAAAGCATTGTCATCAGGAGATCCCGGTGGCAAATGCTCCGGCCTGGATTAAGCGGATACTTGCCAATCAGGTGGTGCATTGTTTTGAGCAAGCGAATCAATCAGGGGAAAAACAGGAAGAACAAAAAATATGCGGCAACAGCAATGTAACCATGGCCATTCCCATTTCCTGCCGGGGGGGCGATGTTCGGGGATTTTTAGTATTTTATTTATCCCGAGAAGTTGCAGTCATTGATGATCGATATGCGGATATGTTGGAAATCATCGCCAATCTGCTGGCAGATGCGATGTCAAAGATTCAGTCCGAACGGGAAATCCGGTATCGGGCCTACTATGACCAACTGACCGGATTGCCAAATCGATTGTTGTTAGGTGAACGCATCGCAAAACAAATTGAGGTATCCCGGACAGCCGAAAAGATGATCGGGTTCATCTATCTGGATATTGACAGCTTCAGAACCGTTAACGATATGATGGGGCATGAAGGAGGGGACAAATTGCTGATCCAGGTCAGCCAGAAACTGGCCCAAACGATCAAAAAAACCGATACAGTTTGCCGCTTTGAAGGGGATGAATTTGTCATTATGCTCAATAACATCGCCCGGGAAAAAGAGGTGCTAAAGGTAGCTAACCGAATCATTGGTTTATTCAAGTATGCCTTTATAGTCAACGGCCAGGAATTTTATATTGCGGCTAATGCCGGTATTGCTATTTTTCCCAAGGATGGGGAAACCGCCGAGGAACTGATTAAGAATGCTGACATTGCCATGTATAAGGCTAAGGATAAGGGCAAAAATAATTACGTACTGTGTTCAAACACCATATATGAGGAGGTAGAATTTAAGAATAAACTCATCAGTCATTTGTATCATGCCTTGGACAATAATGAGTTGCGGGTTTATTATCAACCCCAGATTTCTCTGGAAACCGGTAAAATTGTTGCCGTTGAGGCGTTGTTGAGATGGCAGCATCCGGAGCTGGGGTTGATTCCGCCGAAGGTGATTATTCCCCTGGCGGAACAAACCGGGCTCATCAATCCTATTGGGGAATGGGTATTAAAAACAGCCTGTCTTCAAAATAAAAGTTGGCAGGACATGGGACTAGCCCATGTTCGAATTGCTGTAAATGTCTCGGCCACCCAATTTCGCAATCCGCTGTTAATCAATCAAATTCAAAAATTACTCAAAGAAACAGAGATGAAACCCAAATATCTGGAACTGGAATTGACTGAGAGTATTGCCATCAACAGAGCCAACTATGTGATTAGGGTATTGAACCGACTAAAAAAAATAGGGGTCTACATCTCAATCGATGACTTTGGCACTGAATATTCTTCGCTGAGCCGTCTAAAACTGTTGCCCATTGATCAGTTAAAAATAGATAAGCAGTTTATTGATGGGATTGTTGGTGATGAAAAAGATCAGGCCATTGTTAATACGATCATCCAGCTGGCTAAAAATTTAGGCATTGCTGTCATTGCTGAAGGTGCGGAAACCATCGAACAGGTCAATTTTCTAAAAGAAAACCGCTGTGATACGGTTCAGGGCTTTTACTACCATAAGCCAATGCAGGCAGTGGAAGTTGAACAGGTATTGCGCCAGAACCTGAAAACACCCGGATGATATATCAGGGTGTTTTTTGACGATAGTGGAACCCACTCGTACACTGGCGTCGATTTTTATATTGAGATTAAGTTTGAGATCGATATTCAGGGCGGTCATTGACCGCCCACACAGCAAACTTGCCTGTAACTGAATGTACTGCGTTAATTCAATTGATTTTCTTCCAGGGCCAGTTTGGCTGCCGGGAAAGGCTCCAGCGCCCGGCTTAAGATTCCCTGAACGTAGGCGATCAGCATCCCGTAGTTGGTGATGTAAACCCCTTTTTGTCGGGCGGTGTGAACCCGGTATTGCATTTCCCGACGGTTGAGCATACAGCCGCCACAATGGACAATCACCGCATACTCGCCAATATCCTTGGGATAATGGGCCCCGGAGGCCCAATGGAAGTCAATATCACAGCCAGCAATCTGGCGGATCCAGCGGGGAATTTTAACCTTGCCGATATCATCGGCCTGGCGGTGATGGGTACAGCCCTCAACAATCAGCACCTTATCCCCGGGGGCCAGTTGTTCAATCCGTTTAATCCCCCGAACCATTTCGGCCAAATCGGTTTTTTGTCGGGCAAACAGGATCGAAAAAGAGGTCAGGGGAATATCGGCAGGGGTATCGGCCGAGACCTTCAGGAAGGCCTGGGAGTCGGTGATGACAATGGCTGGCGGCTTGTTCAGGCTTTCCAAGGTGTGTTTGAGCTCATGCTCCTTGGTGATCATCGCCACCGCATCCTTTTCGAGGATGTCCCGGATGGTTTGCTGCTGGGGCAGAATCAACCGACCCTTGGGGGCCGATTTGTCAATTGGGGTCACCAGTACCACCATATCTCCGGAATCGATCAGATCGCCAACCAGGGCCGGTTCCACATCTTCATAATTGGCATGGTCGATGATCATTTGCTTAACGGCTTTAATCCCGGTGCCATTATAAACACTCGTAAAAGATAAGGGGATTTTAAGGGATTTTTTCAAGGCTTCGATCTCTTCCGGTGCAGGACAGCCCTTGTCGGCTTTGTTGAGCACAAAAACGCTGGGGATTTTGCGCTTGATCAGTTGATCAATGAATTCTTCTTCAAAGTCAGTGATGCCGGTTTCAATATCTGCCACCACAATGGCAAAATGACATTTCCGGAGGACCTCATAGGTTTTTTCAATCCGCAGCAACCCCAGTTCACCGGTGTCATCGAGACCAGCGGTGTCAATAAAGACCACCGGGCCGATCGGCAGCAGCTCCATGGTTTTATAAACCGGATCGGTGGTGGTTCCGGCCACGTCCGAAATAACCGCCACCGACTGGTCCGTCAGGGCATTAATCAAAGAGGATTTACCGGCATTTCGTTTGCCAAAAAGGCCAATCGCCATCCGGCTGGACATCGGGGTTTCATTCATACTATTGAGATTCATAATTTTTTTCCTTTCGAAACTGGGCGCAAAGCTTACGGCAGTTTTGCAATTAGCTAAGAGATTTTGATCAGTGTTTTTTATCCATGCTGGGTGAGGTCAGCCGTTCCGGTTTTAATACTGCATCGAGCTCCGAAACGGTCATCCAATTTTTTTCGAGAATGATATCCCGGATGGGCTTTCCGGTTTCTTTTAAAATCAGGGCTGCTTCGGTGCCCTTGTCATAGCCGATGATGGCAGTCAGAGCGGTGAGCATGACGGTGCTGTTTTCCAGATGGTCCCGACAGGTCTGCTCGTTGGCGGTAATCCCGGCAATACAGCGCTTGCTAAACAGCGGCAGCGCATGACGGAGCAGATCCAGTTCCTCAAACAGGTTTTTGGCAATCACCGGTAAAAAAGCATTAAGCTCCAGCTGTCCGGACATGGCTGCCAGGGTGATGGTGGTGTCATTGGCAATAATCTGGAAGGCAACCTGATTGACCGCTTCAGGGATGACCGGATTGACCTTACCGGGCATAATTGAAGATCCGGCCTGAACTCCCGGCAGGGTGATTTCGCCAAGGCCGGTGTAGGGTCCGGAGGACAGCAGCCGTAGATCATTGGCAATTTTTGAAAGATTGACGGCGGCTGTTTTTAACAGTCCTGAAACTTCCACAAAGACATCGCAGTTCTGGGTCGGATCCATCATGTAATCGGTTCGGGCCAGGCTGATGCCGGTCAGATCCCGAAGTTTTTCAATCATCGTAAAGATATAGGCCCGGGGGGCATTGAGGCCGGTACCCACGGCAGTACCACCGATATTCACCTGCCGGAGCCGCTCTTCAGCCTTGTAAAGCCGCCAGCGATCCCGGGAAATGGCCTGGGCCCAGGCGCCAAACTCCTGACCCAGGGTTACTGGTACGGCATCCTGAAGCTGGGTTCGCCCGGCTTTGATGATCCGGGAAAAGGCTTCTTCCTGTTCCTGAAGGGCCGACTGCAGGTTGGCAAAGGACTCGGTCACCGGTTTTAACAGCCGGATGGCAGCAATTCGCACCGCAGTCGGAAAGACATCATTGGTCGATTGGTGAAGATTGACGTGATCCAGCGGATGTATCAGGCGGTAATCCCCTTTTTGTCCGCCCAGGCGTTCAATGGCCCGGTTGGCAATCACCTCGTTGACATTCATATTGGCCGAGGTACCGGCGCCGCCCTGCAGACAATCCACCACAAACTGGTTACTCAGGGCTCCCGCCAGAATCTCGTCACAGGCGGCGATGATGGCTTCGCCTTTGTCAGGCGCCAGGGCGCCAATGCTTAGATTGGTCAGCGCTGCCGCTTTCTTGATGACCACCAGAGCGGCCACCAACTCTTTGTGAATCGGCTGGCCGGTCAGATGAAAATTCTCCCTAGCCCGCACCGTATGGATACCATAATAGGCATCCGCCGGTACTTCACACGGTCCTAATAAATCATGTTCAATTCGCATGTTTTCCCTCTTTTCAAATACAAAAAAGCTCTCTTTCCGAAAAATAGGCGGAAAGAGAGCGCAATTGCATCAGGATGTTTAAAAAATAAAGCAAGCACGTGCATTATCAATAAACTTGCCAATTTCGCACCTTTCCGGTCAGAAAAAATCTTTTCGGTCAGGATAATAGCAACACTATAACGTTTTCAGTTTAATAAGGCAATCTTAGCATTGTTTGACAGCTTTGTCAAAGCTGGGTTAGGGTATTATTTTGTGAACCTGGCATGATGAAATAAAGGGTGGTGTGATTTTATAAAAAAAACGGGTAAATACTCCATAAACCAGAGAGGAGGATTTGTAGATGAACTATCAAATCGTTAAAGAATTTCCCCATCCGATGATGGAAAAAGGAAAGAGGCCGGTGATCTCCATTTATGTGGATACCCATATCAAGAAACCGGATCGTCTGGAAAATCCCATCCGTTTTAAAAATCTCGTTAAAGAAGCCCAAGCGTCTTTGAAAGAGAAAGAATTCAAAGGATTTAAGGATCTGTTTTCGCTGTTTAAAGAAATGGAAGAAGATGCTTTGTTCTGGGAAGGGGCCACCGAAAGTATGGCCATTCTGGGAGATGAAGACGAATGTATTGTCTATAAGCTGCCGGTGAATGTCAAAAGCCTGGCGATTGTGTCAGACAGTTTTTATATAAAACCCCTGCTGCGAAGTTTTCAGTCTAATGGCCATTATCATGTGCTGGGACTGAATCGGGATAATTTTGTTTTGTTTGAAGCCGACCGTTACGGCATCACCGAAATTCCGGTGGATGCCAGGGATGCCACCATGGAAGGGGTACTGGGAACTGAAAAAACCGCCCCCCACCTGTCTGTGGCCAGCATCGGTGGCGATCAGTCGATGTATCACGGTCATGGCGGGGCCAAGGATGAGCGGAAGGTGGATCAGGAAAAGTTCTTCCGTCATGTCGATACCTTTGTGCTGGAACAGTATTCCAAAAAACAAAAAATACCCCTGATTCTGGTCAGTCCCGACGAACACCAGGGTGAATTCAGAAAGCTGTCAAAAAATAATTTCCTGATTGATGAGGGCATCAAAATTGATGGCGATTCTTTGGACAAGAAAAGCCTGTATGTAAAGGTTCAGGATGTGATGCAGGAACGATTTAAAAAAGAATTGAAAGACCGGATGGCCGCTTTTTCTGAAGCCCACGCCAAGGATTTGGGGTCTGATGATGTGATACAGATTGGCCGGGCCATTGTCGAAGGCAAGGTCGCAAGCCTCTATCTGGAAGAAAACACGGTTCATCCCGGCCGCTTTGATCCCCAGCTGGGCACGGTTATGCAGGGTGAAATTGCCGATCCCCGTGTTGGCGATGTCTATGATGATATGGCTGAGGTGGTACTGAGCCGGGGCGGTGAGGTGTTGATTCTGGGCAAAGATGAGATGCCCACCGAAAGGGATCTGGCAGCAGTGTATCGGTACTGACTATCTGATTACAGCAACAAATTAATTGAGGATTAACTCCTAATATTTAAAGGGGTTAATCCTTATTATTTTTCCGGATTAAGTCGGATTTTGTAGTATAATAAAAGAAAATTTTATAGAAACAGATATTTTATCAAATGGTTGATGTGTAAAAATAAGCGAAAGTGAAAGGGAACACAATGAGTAACGAATATAAAGAAAAAATAGGTAAATTGGTTGACAACATTTCAGAAAGTTATCGAAAGGAGTGCTATATTGCCCCGCATGATTTAGGGTTTTTACCAAACCGTACGGTAATCATTGATACCACTAAAGCTTTGCGCCAGCTTGTTTTCCCCAGTTATTTCGGGAAAACCAATTTTCGTAGAGAAATTCAGGATTATCATATTGGCGAGCTGCTGGTCTGTATTATTGAGAGCTTAACCAAGCAGATTACCCTGGCCTTGAAGCATCAGGCCAGCCGCAAGGAAAATTTGGGCGAGGAGCATTATCATCAGGAAGCGTTGCGAATCTGCGATGAGTTTATGAGCAGAATTCCGCAGATTCGGGAGTTTTTAGCAACCGATGTTATTGCCGCCTTTGACGGTGATCCGGCGGCAAAGAGTAAGGACGAAATCATCTTCTGCTATCCCGGTGTTTTTGCCATCAGTATTCATCGTCTGGCACATGAGTTGTATAAACTTTCAGTGCCGTTGATCCCCCGGATTATGAGCGAATATGCCCATAACATTACCGGGATCGATATCCATCCTGGGGCGACCATCGGTAAATACTTTTTTATTGATCATGGGACCGGTGTGGTTATTGGTGAAACGGCGATTATCGGGGAACACGTCAAAATTTATCAGGGTGTTACGTTGGGAGCATTATCCACTCGGGGCGGACAGAAACTCAGAGGCGTGCGGCGACACCCATGTCTGGAAGATGAGGTTACCGTTTATTCCGGGGCTTCAATTTTAGGTGGCGATACGGTTGTTGGAAAGGGTGTTGTCATTGGTAGTAATGTATTTATCACAAAATCGGTGCCGGAAGGAACAAAAGTCAGTATAAAAACTCCGGAACTGCTTTTTTCCGGTCATGCCGCTAAAGAAGTAACGATGGAAGCCTTTGATTGGGTGATTTAAATCACATCAACAGCAGCTCAAGTTCTTATCTCAATATCAGAAATGTGATTATCTCCAGAGAGAAGATTCAGGTGATGCAATGCAGATAAGCCGATTATTTGAAATTGTCTATATTCTTATGGATAAAAAAACCATTACAGCCAAAGCCCTATCCGACCATTTTGAAGTATCCAAGCGGCCGATTGATCGGGATCTTGCTATTCTTAGTCAAACGGAAATTTTGATTTACACGGCAAGGGCAAGGGTGGGGGAATCCGGATTTTGCTGGAGTTTGTTTTAAATAATCGATGCTAACAGAGACTAAGCAAAACAAAATTCTATCGGCACCCTAACACAAAAAGTTTCAGGATTATTTTTATCTTGAAACTTTTTCTGCGTTTAAAATAGAGTGCAAGGGGGTATGTAAAAAGGGTATACTGGATGTTAAAAGCGTATAAGATAGCAAGACAGAGAAAAAGGACGTAAAGGGACAAAGGATAGCTGGAATTGGGTAAATAATAAAAGCTTAGGGGGAACAATGAGCACAAAGATATTGATTGTGGATGATTCGACCACAGATCGGCTGATTATCAGTACCATGTTGGCGGATTATCAGACGTTGACAGCCTGTGATGGGTTGGAGGCCATGGAATTAATTGCCAAAAACCCGGACATTGATTTGGTCATTCTTGATTTAAACATGCCCAGAATGAACGGATTCGAAGTGCTGGAAGCACTACAGAAAAATCCGGAATATCGCAAACTCCGTACCATTATTCTGACTAATTATGATGAAATCGACAATGAGGTCAAAGGCCTGGAATTAGGAGCGGTGGATTATATCAGAAAACCCCTTAATCTTCAGTCGTTGCTGATTCGGATTAACATCCATATCAAATTAAAGCGGATCCAGAAAATGATCGAACAGGATAATGAACGGCTGGATGCCATGGTGTTAAAGAAAACCAGAGAGGTGGCCGCCACCCGGGACATCACCATCCAGGCGTTAGTCGGGCTGTTGGAAGTCCGCAATGTTGAATCGTCCAAACATACCATCCGTACCCAATTAATTATGAAAATTCTTTGTGATCATTTAAGTGAAAAACCCAAATACCAGGATATCCTCAGTGAAAACTACGTAAAGGAGTTGGTGACCACCACCCCGCTTCATGATATCGGTAAGGTCGGCATTCCTGATAATATTTTATTAAAACCGGGAAGACTTACTGAGGATGAATTTACAATCATGAAAAAACATGTGGATTACGGGGTCAATGCCCTGCAAAATGAAATTTACTGTGATGAGGATGTCCCCAGCTTTATCAAAACGGCCATGGAAATTGTCGGGGCCCATCATGAAAAATATGATGGCAGTGGATATCCCCGGGGATTAGCGGGAGCAGAGATACCGCTGCCGGGACGTCTGATGGCGATTATCGACGTCTATGATGCGCTGACCAGCAAACGGGTTTATAAGCCAGCTTATGATTATGACTATAGCATCAATCTGATCCGGAGTGAAAGCGGGAAACATTTTGATCCGGAGATTGTGACGGGGTTTCTGGAAATCCAGGAAAAAGTAATAGAGATTTCCCGTAAATTCATTCAGGACACCGATGATTCTGAGGTCTGGTCATGAAGCTCTTGACCAGGGTAATGGTGATACTGATCATTATTCTGGGCTGGCCGTCTTTTTGTTATGCCCGAGATGACACCATTAGTTGGACCCCTGAAGAACTGGCGTTTATGGAAGAGCATCCGGTAATCCGGCTGGGGGTCGACCCCAAGTTTGTGCCCTTTGAGTTTTTTGATAAAGATGGCACCTATCAGGGTATTACCTCGGACTATCTGGAAATAATCAGTGAAAAAACCGGTTTGGAGATGGTGGTTACCCCCGGGTTGACCTGGACTGAAGCTTATGAAAAAGCCCTTCATGGCGAGGTCGATATGCTCCCGGCGGTTTCAAAAACACCGGCCCGGGAACACTATTTTTTATTTTCAGAACCCTACTATTATTTTAAGCGGGTCATTGTGGTGCGGGATTCCACCCAGGGAATCAGCAGCCTTGAAGATCTGTTCGGTCAAACCGTGGCGGTTCAAAAAAACAGTTCCCATCACAGCTATCTGGCAGACTATCCGCAGCTTAACCTGAGTTTGTACGACTCGGTCGAAGCCGCCTTAACGGCCGTTGCCGATGGCAGTGAAACGGCTTTTGTGGGAAATCTGGCGACCACCAATTATCTGATCAATTCAACGGGTCTGACTAATCTGAAGTATGTCGCCTTCGAAGCCGAAAAACAGCAGGGCCTATATTTTGCGGTACGCAACGATTGGCCGGTTTTGATTGGCATCATTGATAAAACCCTGGCGACCATCACCCCGGAAGAGCGGATTGCGATTAACAGCAAGTGGGTTGGGGCCGATGTGGAACCGGATTATGGTCCGGTTTATCAGGTAGTCATGATAGTCAGTGGGGTCATTATTCTGATCTGGCTGGTGTCGATTTATTGGATTTTACGGCTCCGTCGGGAAATTGACACGCGCAAGAAAATTCAGTGTGATCTGGAAATTGCCCGCCAGGAAGCCGAGGCCGCCAACACGATAAAATCCAGTTTTTTGGCCCGAATGTCCCATGAAATCCGGACGCCCCTAAATGCGATTACCGGGATGGCCTATCTGGTTAAAAAAACCCAGGTAACTCTGACCCAGAAGATGTATCTGGATCGGATCACTCAGTCGGCGAATACGATGCTGAGTATTATTAACGATATTCTTGATTTTTCTAAGATTGAAGCCGGAAAAATCGAACTGGAGCGGGTTTCTTTTAATCTGGATCAGGTGATTCAGGATGTGATTAACATCGTATCCTATAAAATCGAAGAACAGCGGATCGGTTTTAAACTGACCAAGGATCCCAAAATTCCCAACTGTTATTTCGGTGATGCCAAACGGATTGAGCAGATTTTATTGAACCTGATTAATAATGCCACCAAATTTACCAACACCGGAGAAGTCTCCCTTGATATCCGTCTGGTGGCCAGGGAATCCAATTACTATCATCTGGCCTTTACCGTCCGGGATACCGGCATCGGGATGACCGACGAGCAGATAAAAAATCTGTTCGAACCCTTTGCTCAGGGCGATGCCAGTATTAACCGCCGTTTTGGGGGGACCGGGCTGGGGCTTTCGATTGTCAAAAGTCTGGTGGATATGATGAAGGGCGAGATTGAAGTTTACAGCACTGCAGGTGAAGGATCAACCTTTATTGTCGAATTGTCTCTGGAAAAAGATCAGCAGAGCGAACAGGAATATCAGCAGCAGGTTTCGTCACTTTATTTCAATGATATAAAGACCCTGGTACTGGAAAAAACCGGGTCAAATATGAATATAATTGACAGTTATCTCGGCGCCTTTGGAATGCATTGCGAGCTGACCACCTCGTCGGTCAGTGCCATCAGCATGCTGGAACTGGAAAATGGCAAATTTACGGAGCCCTTTGATCTGCTGATTCTGGATTACGATACGCCAAGTGGTGGGGGCTTTAAATTTGTTGAAATGATCCAGGAAAACAAGAAAATCCTCAAAAAGCCCAAGGTTATTATGCTATTGCCGATGATGCGGGAAGACTTGTTTGACCAACTCGATACCCAGGGGGTTGACATTGGCATCGGCAAACCGATCATCCCCTCAGTTTTATACAATGGGATTTTGGAGATTTTTAGAACCAAAGCAATTGTCGCCAATCAGGAGTTTAAGCAGGAAACGATCAATAAAGATATCCTGGATAATAACTATGGTATCCTGGTGGTGGAAGACAACAAAACCAATCAGCTGATTGCCAAATCACTGTTGAAACCAGTCGGTTTCCGGGTTTGGCTGGGTAATGACGGACAGGAAGGGGTAGAGCTCTTTAAGGCGCACCGCAGTGATATTGATTTAATCCTGATGGATTTGCACATGCCAGTACTTAATGGTTATGAAGCGTCGGAGCAAATCAGAACGCTCTCGGCGGATATTCCAATTGTCGCCATGACCGCTGATGTGATTGAGGGGGTAAAGGAAAAGTGCGAATCATGCGGGATTCATCACTACATCAGCAAGCCCTTTGATCCCGAGCAATTTGTCGAAACCATCAGCAAAATTATCAGCGTCGAAACAGCTACTTCAAAAGAGTCCAAGCACCCGGACAGTGATCAGAACAAGGAAAGGGCAGATGGGGTTGCGGTTCTTGATCGGGCAGAGGGGCTCCGTTATATGGGGAACAATCAGGCGCTCTATCAGGAGGTACTGGCAGCCTATTTCACTGAAAATCAGGAAGTGGTTGAAAAACTGGCGCTCGCTATCAAAAACCGGCGCTATCAGGAAGCCGCCCAAATGGTTCATAAGGTTAAAAGCAGTTCTGGCAGTATCGGCGCCAGGAAACTTTTTGAAGTGGCCAAGGCCTTGCAAAAAGCTCTGGAAAGCTGTGATGAAAGGGAAATAGCCAGTCTTCATCCGGCATTTTCGCAGGCCATGAAACAATTGCTGACGATGATAAAAAGCGATTAAGAGCAATGCGGGTGGATAAGTTAACAGCGGGTACCATAAGGGATATAGATAAACAAATTCTTCCAATTCACACCGGGATTTTGTAGCAAAAACCAATAGTTGTGCTATAATAATCACAACGTAAGTATGATGAGGAGGGTAACAATGTTAAATATTGCTTCGCGGATTGATCAGCTGCCGATGACATCAATGTTGAAAAAGGTTCTTTTGTTAACCGGGATCGGCTGGATGTTTGATGCGATGGATCAGGGGATGGTTTCCGGTGTGATGGCAGCCATCGGTAAAGAATGGGCGTTAGATCCCAGTCAGCTCGGGTTGCTGGGCAGCATCGGAATGCTGGGGATGGCCTTGGGTGCCGGTTTGTCCGGGATGGCCGCTGATAAGTGGGGCCGCCGAACGGTGATTATGTGGACCCTGATTATTTATGGGGTCTCCAGTGCGCTGTCCGGTTTTGCCGTCAATTTTACGATGCTATTGGTACTGCGGTTTTGTACCGGTTTTGGACTGGGTGGGGAGTTGCCAGCGGCATCAACCCTGGTCAGTGAGTTTTCGCCGACCCGGATGCGGGGCAGAAATGTAATTATTCTGGAGAGCTTCTGGGCCTGGGGATGGCTGATTGCCGCCTTTGTGGCTTACTTGTTTATTCCCGTCTATGGCTGGCGGATGGCCTTTTTAGTGGGTGGTATTCCAGCCCTGTTTGCAGCTTTCTTTCGGATGGCCGTGCCGGAATCGCCCCGGTATCTGGAATCAGTGGGAAAAACCGCTGAAGCCGAAGCATTGCTGGTAACCATGGAAAAACAGGCCAATATTACCAGTCAGGTTGAGTCTACTGAAGTTGATAAACTTAGTCATATCAAGGCATCATTTTTAGATTTATGGTCCAAGCCCTATATAAAATCTACCATTGTATTATGGGTGATCTGGTTTGGGATCAATTTTGGTTACTATGGTTTTGTTTTGTGGACGCCGTCACTATTGGTGGCAAAAGGCTTCACCCTGACAAAAAGTTTTGAATTTACGCTGATCATGTGTCTGGCCCAGTTGCCGGGATATTTCAGTGCGGCGTATCTGATTGAGAAAGTTGGCCGAAAAAAAGTGCTGGCCATTTATTTTGCCGGAACGGCACTGGCGGCCTGGCTATTTGGCCATGCTGGCAGTGTGGAACAGATTCTGATCTATGGTTCAATGCTTTATTTTTTCAGTCTGGGTGCCTGGGGCTGTGTTTATGCCTATACGCCAGAAGTTTATCCGACCTTTTTCAGAGCGACCGGTTCTGGCTGGGCCGCCGCATTTGGACGGATTGGCGCTTTTTCGGCTCCCTTTATTGTGCCGGTGATCTATAATTACTATGGCACCGAAATCGGCTATACCAATGTATTTATTACTCTGACCCTCGTATTTGCAGTGGTGGCCATTGTGGTAGCGGTGTTTGGGAAGGAAACGATGGGGAAAAGTCTGGAAGAGATTAATAGGCCCGGGATGTAGTTATAAATAATTTATAATTCAATATAAAAAAAGGACTGCCTGTGATCGTTTATTCGGTCACAGGCAGTTTTAAATGCAGATTTTCTTTGAAAAATAAACCATTAAGAAAGGTTATTAATAATCGTGGCCATATTTAAAATATTTTCCGGCAATGGTTTCATTGGCGGCGTATTATTTTTGTCAGACGATTTTTCGACCATATTTGAAACGAATTTATGAAAAAAATTCATTTTATCGGGCCGCATCTCGCCGCCGAAATTTTCAATCGAAACAGCCTGATTCAAAAGAGTCTCAGGGAAGGCGGTTTTAAAATAGTCGTCAGAATGCTCGGCTGATCCACAGGAAATAAAAAAGCCAATCTTTTTATTTTTTAATGCATCAAGATTTTTGAGACAGTAGTTTTTAATCGGCTTCTGTATCTGGCCCATATAGATGGAACCGCCAATTAAAATCGTATCATAGTCATCAAGGGTGGGGATACTCTCTTTAGTGATGTTGACGATCTGAACGTCACCATTTACATTCTTCTTTAGCATTTGCACACAATCTTTTGTAAACCCATAGGTGCTGGCATAAAGTATCAGGGTTTTCATCAATTTATTCCTTTCTTTTGCTTAATTTGATAATGCGTTTTCAATGGATTTCAGATACGCCTTACTGGTAACCGTGGCGCCGGTGACGGTGTCGACGGTGGTGTTCTGTTTTTCGATGACACTGCTTATAATGGTGTTGGTCACATCAGGCGTTTCCAGACTGACGGTTTTGACCACCGCAATGTTTGAAATCTGGTGATCAGCCACGCTGACGGCGACCTCATTGCTCCAGCGCCCGGCCTTATAAACACCGGTATAGGTGCCGTCTTCAATTCCTTTCAGATCGACGGGGTTAATCGCCAGATTTTCGCCGGCTTCCAGGCCGTTGGTGATGTAAAAAACGCCACCGGCGCCGACCAGTACCAATACCCCCAGAATACTGAGAATAATAATTATTGCTTTTTTCATCTGCTTTTCCTCCTGTTATTTTGATTCCTGGTTCATTTTTTCCAGGTTGGCCAGCAATTTTTCAATAACCGACCGGGTCATTGCCAGTTCTTCGTCAGATATACCATCAAATAATTTTTCGGTAAAGATTTCTGATTTCTGCTGACTTTCTGTGCCAAACGAATCAACCGCATCGGTTAGCTTAATCCGGGTGATCCGGGCGTCATGGGGATCTTTTTCCATCACAACAAAGCCTTTTTGTTCCAGTTTAAGCGCCACCTGTTTGACATTCTGATGGGAACTGCCCATGCTTTTTGCTACTTCCTTAAGGGTTGGGTCGTGATCAAAAATATTCTGCACCACAATGGTCAGCAGCCATTGCTTGGTTGTCAAGTTGTATTCTTTCAGTTCCCGTTCCAACAGGGTGTCCATCTGGTTGGCGACGACTTGGACACCGCCAAAGATGAATTTTTGATCGGGCATTGAATCCATATTGTCCAAAATATAACCTCCACTTATCAATTAAGGTAATACATTACCATAATTGATAATACATTACCTTTTTTTATCTGTCAATACTTTTTAGAAAAATTAATCTGTTTCTGAAAAAAGTTAAGGGGTATCTGTATTTGAAAGGGTTTGCAGAAATTTAAGCGGCAGAAAATTTCAAATGTGTGTTATTATAGACAGGCATCAGAAAGAGGAGAAGGTTATGCCAAAAGTAGGAATGCGAATTTTTAAAACATTTATAGCGGTTTATCTCTGCTTCTTAATCTATTTATTAAGAGGCGAGCAAGGCTCCCCCTTCTATTCGGCGATTGCGGCGATTTTATGCATGCAGCCCTATGTTTCCAATAGCTTTAAGGTAGCCATGAATCGAACCCTGGGTACCTTTATCGGTGGGGCGATGGGGTTGGGATTGCTTATTTTTGAGCGGAGCTTCATCCCGGTGGATATGCCGATGCTGCAATATCTGGTGGTATCCTTGTGCGTTATCCCGCTCATTTATTTTACGGTCGCCATCAAAAAACCAACGGCATCTTATATTACCTGTGTGGTTTTTTTAAGCATTACAGTGACCCATGGGGCCGATGTGAATCCGCTGATCTTTACCATTGACCGGATCGTGGACACCCTCATTGGTATCTTTGTGTCATTGGGAGTCAATGCTTTTCACTTGCCCCGGCGCAGAAACAGAAAAACCCTCTTTGTCACCAATCTGGATGGTTCCTTGTTGAATTCCCAAATTGAAATCAGCAGTTACTCCAGAATAAAACTAAACACCATGATCCGCCAGGGCGCTTTGATTACCATTGCCACGACCAGAAGTGCCGAAACCCTGCTGCCCCTGCTGGAAGGCGTAGAAATAAAGGTTCCCGTTATCATGATGAATGGGGCGGTTTGGTATGATCTGCAAAAACGAAGTTATTTAAGCTGCAAGAAAATGAATCCGGAAGTGGCCAAGCAACTGATTGATGTTTTTGAAAAACGGGAGCTGAATTGTTTTACCCACACCATCATCAATGATGTTCTCCATGTTTATTACACCAGGCTTATTAATCCGGTGGAGGAAAAAATCTATCATTCCAAAAAGCGACTCCCGGAACAGAGCTATGTGTGCGGCGAGGTGCCAAATGATCAAAGCGTTTTATCGATTATGGCAGTGGATCAGAAGGCGACGATCGTCCAGGTTAAAGCGGCCATCATGAAGCTGGAAATTGCGTCAGCGGTTAATGTTGAGTGCTATCCGGATGATCAACATCCGGGCTATTACTTTCTCGAAATAACCAGCCGGGAAGCCTCGGTGAAAAATGCCATCATGGATATGAAAGCCCGATATGCTACCGATAAAGTGATTGCGTTTGGCAATGACATCAGGAATGCAGCGATGCTGGAAGCCGCCGATTTTGCTTATGTGGTTGAAAATGCATCCATCGAACTAAAAGAAATGGGCTGGCCGCAGATAGGAGCGAATGACGATGATGCAGTGGTCAAGACCATCAGTCGCCATTTTTATGCCAAACCGGGGAGCTTTAAATAATGATAACCGTTTGCAGGTGACAAGGGGTTTGACACCACATCTTGTATATGATAAAATTAAAACAACCAAATATGAAGATAACGGTGCTGTGCCAACCGGTGCAGCATGGGGGAAGCCGGTGCAAATCCGGCACGGTCCCGCCGCTGTAAGGGGGAGATTTTTTTAAAAAGATCAAGCCTAAGTCAGATTACCCACCGTTATTTGTCACACCAGACTCTACGCGTGATAGAGGGTGTTTGAGCCAAGCAATCTTAGACCTCTTGACCCACGCCGTCGAGAGGTTTTTCAATGCCCGAAACAACAAAAAGACTCGCAGGAAAGTAGGAAAACAAACCAGGATGATTACGAAGATCAAAAAAAGAGATGGACGAGAAGCCCCTTTTAATATTGAAAAAATTGCCAATGCCATTTTTAAGGCCGCCAGTGAAATCGGCGGCCAGAATTATCAGACCGCCATGGAGCTATCTGAAAAAGTGGCCATCTATATCGAACAGGAAATGAACACCAATACCCCGACGGTGGAAGAAATTCAGGATGCGGTGGAAAAAATTCTGATCGAAACCGGACATGCAAAAACCGCAAAGAAATATATTCTCTACCGGGCCGAGCGAACCCGAATCCGGGAAATGGATACCCGCTTGATGAAAATATATGAGGATCTGACCTTTAAAGAAGCCAAGGACAACGATGTTAAACGGGAAAATGCCAACATTGACGGCGACACCGCCATGGGCACGATGCTGAAGTATGGATCAGAGGGCGCTAAACAGTTTTATGAAATGTTTGTCCTCAATCCCGAGCATTCAACCGCTCATAAAGCCGGTGAAATCCACATTCACGATATGGATTTTTTAACCCTGACCACTACCTGCTGTCAGATTGATTTAGAACGCTTATTTAAAGATGGGTTTTCGACTGGTCACGGCCATCTCCGGGAACCCAACGATATTCAGAGTTATTCGGCGCTGGCCTGCATTGCCATTCAGTCCAACCAGAATGATCAACATGGCGGACAGAGTATTCCCAACTTTGACTATGCCATGGTGCCTGGGGTGAAAAAAACTTTTATCCGGCTCTATCGGGAGAATTTGGCCAAGGCCCTGACCTTATTGACCGATACCAAAAATGCCTTAGCCAAGGTAAAGGCCATCAGTGAAGATATCGAAAAGAAACTGGGGTTAAAGCCCGAGCTAAATCAACCGAAGAATTATCTGGAAGCCGAAGCCCGGAGTTTGGCGTTATGGATAGCGGATGCCAACAGCATCAGCCGGGCTCAGAATTTTGCCATGGAAAATGCCGAACGGGAAATTGACCGCAGTGTTTATCAATCCATGGAGGCCTTTGTTCACAATCTCAACACCATGCACAGCCGGGCTGGGGCTCAGATTCCGTTTAGTTCCATCAACTACGGGATGGATACCTCAATTGAGGGGCGTCTGGTCATAAAAAATCTGCTTTTGGCAACGGAGGCCGGATTGGGAAATGGCGAAACCCCGATTTTTCCGATTCATATTTTTAAGGTGAAAGAAGGGGTCAATTACAACCCCTGGGACCCCAATTATGATTTGTTTAAATTGGCCTGTCGGGTCAGCGCCAAGCGTTTGTTTCCCAATTTCTCCTTTTTGGATGCGCCCTATAACCTGAAATATTACAAAGCTGGCCAACCAGAAACTGAAATTGCCTATATGGGCTGTCGTACCCGGGTGATCGGCAATGTCCACGATCCCAGTCGGGAAATTACCTATGGCCGGGGCAACTTAAGTTTTACCACCATCAATCTGCCCCGGATTGCCCTAAACTGCAAGGGTAACCAGGACGTGTTTTTTACTGAGTTGGATCAGAAAATTGATCTGGTGATTGAGCAGTTGCTGGAACGGTTTGAAATTCAGGCCCACAAAAAAGTTAAAAACTTTCCTTTCCTAATGGGCCAGGGCGTTTGGATTGATTCTGCAGATCTGACCGACGAGATGGAAATCCGGGAAGTACTGAAACACGGCACCCTGAGTATGGGCTTTATCGGCCTGGCGGAATGCCTGACGGTTTTAACCGGCAAACACCATGGCGAAGCGGCAGAAGTACAGGAGCTGGGGCTTGCAATTATTGGCCACATGCGCAAGCGGATGGATGAAACCAGTCAGGTCTATGGCATGAACTTTACCCTGCTGGGCACCCCGGCCGAAGGGACTGCCGGACGCTTTGTTAAGCTGGATAAACAGGTATTTGGCGAAATTCCCGGGGTAACCGATCGGGAGTATTATACCAATTCGTTCCATATTCCGGTTTACTACCCCACCAGTGCCTATGAAAAAATTACCCTGGAAGCACCCTATCATGAGTTGACCAACGCTGGACACATCACCTATGTGGAAATGGACGGCGATCCCCTCGACAATCTGGAAGCCTTTGAGAAGGTGGTTCGGGCGATGAAGGAAGCTGGCATCGGCTACGGTGCTTATATAAGGTAAAAAACATAATAAATATACTTAAATGGCTAAATAATAGTATTATAGATTTATTACATATAATCAAAAAATATAATAAAACTTAAAGACCAATTCAGAAATGCATATGAAATAGTATGTGTTTTTTTTGATGCGTTTAAGTAGAGTTCAATTAGATTGATCAATTATTATTTAGCTATCAGTTCCCATTCAGAACGATGAAATCGAAAGATCAAAGATAATTTGATAAATCTAACCCCGGAAAATATTAAATCCATTAGTTTTGACAACAATTTATGACACTAAACAGGCTGCTTACTAAACATTTAGGTTATCCCGCCCATTACACGATATCATAAAGCAAACTATATTATAAATTCTTGATTCTTGTTTCATCCATATTCATTGGGGTATCAAATTAATCAAGTAAGGAGTGTGGAAAAAATGAAAAAAGTAATTCTTGTCTTCACTTTATCGTTGTTAGCCGCTTTGGCTCTTACTAGCATTTCATTTGCGGAAGAGATGGAACTTAAAAGTCCGGATGTTATACTATCAGAAATTATGGTAGAGCAAGGAATTAAGGATGCAACACAGATTGATCCAAACAAAGTAAACCAGGAGACACTTGAAGCATTAGGTGATTCGGTGATGGAAAAAATGATTGCTAATTCAGCTATGCATGAACAGATGGACATCAAACTAGGCGGAGACGGATCAGAATCCCTTAGAGCCTTTCATATCAATCTTGCTGTCAATTATCTAACAGATTACCCAAATGGGATGATGAATCTCATGAGCGGAGGAATGATGACGAATAGTTATTCATCTACTAATTCTGGATGGTACGGAAATGGAATGATGAATAATAATTCATATGCCAATTCAGGATGGAATGGATATGGGATGATGAATTCTTTTGTATCTGCAGTGGTTACCATTGGTATTATTGCCATATTTCTGATTTTAATTATTGGCGTCATAATTTTTGCAGTGATAAGATCAAAAAAGATACCGATAGCTCAGGAAAAATCTCTGGAAATATTAGGTATAAGGTACGCACAAGGTGAAATCACAAAGGAAGAATTTAATAATATGACAAAGAACATCCGCTCCCTAAAATAAATTCAGATTTTAGTTGGGTTCATTAGAGTGAAATATGTTTGAGAATAGAAAGAAGGAATCAATAATGATGTATGGCATAGGTTATGGTGGTGGTTTTGGCTTCTTTATGATGTTTGGATTGTTTCTATTACTTGTTCTGGTTATCATCGGAGTGTATTTTATTGTTCACCATTTTACAAATTCAAATGTAAAAGAAGGAACCCGTTCAGGTGATAAAGCTCTGGAAATTTTGCATGAGCGGTATGCTCGCGGTGAAATCGATGAAGAAGAGTACAATCGAAAAAAAGCGGAGTTACGAAAGTTATAGCTAAGACAGGATGGAAAAGGACTGTGCTTTCTGGTGCTGTCCTTTTTTTTAGTAGTTTTGATGTAATGGTTGGTCAAATAGGTAATTATATTTCCAACTGTTATAAAGTGTAAATATAGTTGAAAATAAAGAAAGGCACTTCCAATTGAGGCGGAAAATCTATATTTTGTGCTTCTTATTGGCTTATCGAAAAATCTATGTATAAAGCAATGAAGGGACAAATAACGGTTTGTCGCCATTTATTGTCCCTTAAGATTAATTCACACGATATTAGTTTTCAGAGTTTACACAAAAAATGAAACATTTTCCTGGTTTTCGGAAAAGAGATCTCAAGGTCTAAAGCAGGACTCTTAAAGCTGATTATAAATTATGTTTCCTTAATTCTATTTTCTTCTTAGCATATTCTTCATCAGCAATTTCTCCAGATGCATAGCGTTCATTCAAAATTTCTAAAGATCGATCTGTTGTTTGATATTTAAATCGATTGTTTTGGGGATTTCCGTTTTTTGAAAACCAAACAATAGCAACAACCACCACAAGCACTAATAGTAATACCATAAACATGGTTACACCCCCTGTTATTCCCATCATACCGAATCCATTGTGCATACCATACAGTGAGTGAATTCCGTGCCAACCTAACGTATTAAATCCCATCATTTTATTAGCCACCTTTCAACTGATTTCTTGATTTTACTTGATGTATATCTTTGTACTTATTCTAATAAAATTATGTGTAGATCTTATGTAGATTTCAATTACAAAAATATTTTCTCAACTATTTTCATTTGATCAATTTCTCGACTATTTCTTAAAATTCTTGCCATGTAGATTATTAAGAAATTTTCCTCAATAATCTATTTCAAATAATATATTTTTAATAATTTCAACTGCGTATCATTTGGATCCTTATTTTTCATTACTTTCCATTCGTTAAGTTTATCAACATTTAGCCCAGCCTTTACAAGGTCTTCAGCACCAACAACAAAGGCCATATCTTTATTTACACGTCCATCTGCATTCCAATGCACTTGAAAGCCTTGATCGAGACTTAGAATATAACCATCATTTTCTAAAACAGCAATTTGTTCAGGTATCTGACTTAATAGTTTCTCGAATGCTTCATTAGAGTCTTTATAGATTTCTTTGTTACTGCTGACATCGAATTTATAAATGAGCATATTTGGATTGTTGTCCGAAGCTGCTACATAAGTGAAGGGTGTTCCTCCGAGTTTAGTAACATCTAATCCAGCATTTATGAATTCATCAGCATTTATAGAAAGAGAAAAGTCAGCGTCGCTCACAGAAGGATCTTCTGTCCATTCAAATTTATCGCCGTCTTTAAGTAGGAGCCCAAAATGGTTTAATGCCTCATGATAGACTTTATTTTCTAAATTGTTAGTTACTATCAAATTAAAACTACTGGCTGCATCCCTTATAATCGCACTATTGTTTTTAGATGTCCTATCATTGCAACCCGTTAATGCAAATATTAACAAGGCTACAAAAGTTATTGCATAAAACTGCTTTTTCATATTTTCCTCCTAAATTATTGCATAAATATCGTTAAAAATGAGCCGCTTTACACTTTTTAAAAATATTCATCAAAACTATCACAAGGTGGTAACTATAGATTCTATTCACGGCATTTTAATTTTTATCAAATAAAATTAAAAAATCTTGTCTTGATTCACAGAAGGATGAGCACATGTTTCGATAAAATCAAGCTATCACACTTTTCAACGTTTGTCAACAATGATTCGCATCAGACAGCACTGCTGAAGTGTTTATTAATATGGCCTAAATTAAAGGAGTCAATTATAGAGTTAGATCTTCTCGGCTGACAAATTTTATATAGCTATTCTCAATATCATTCTAAGAAATTTCTCTTTTTGAACGACGAACAGTTTTTATTGCTATTTTGCCTGGATATTACGGGGTGGCGGGGTTCTTCCGCAAAAAGCCGTT
>NZ_DJGY01000022.1:0-56418 GCF_002435675.1 Acetobacterium sp. UBA5834
TATGAAAAAGCCTAATAATTTCACGTTGAGACGGTCGTATTGATGTCACGGGTTTAGAAATAGACCGCTGAAAAGCCCGAAACATAGGTAATTACGGGGTTTAAAGATTTTTGAATATAACCAATCTGCCAGAATCCCTTTAAATATTGATAATCGAAAAAATATCAATGGTCAGGTTGAGTTGACGGGATTATTTTTGGATAGGTTGTGTAGACAGCATTGATTTTACAAATATGAATATAGATTTTGATACAATATAGGCCGCCTTGTAATGAGGTGGCTTTTTCTGTTTGGACAGAAATGTCTTCATGATTGGGTTTGAAACCTGTGTCGATGTTCTCATATTTTTAGTGGTATCAAGAAGTTTAGTTGTCTTCTCACATTATTGTGAGGTTTTCTTCATTTGCGGTTGGTTTTGTGTTATAGTATTTGTAGTATTATTAGATGTATACAATGAAATATCAACGCTTTCATTGCCAAGGGAGAATAATGTATGAGGAGAATTTCAGAACTTACAAAAAGAGATATTTTTGATCTGACGATTCACGGTTTTCAGGAAACTGTACTCGTTCAAGATTTTCATCCGGACTTTAAAGAATTCTATAAGGATGAAGAAGCTAAATATGAAATGAATTTATATGGTCGCCTTGATGAAATTGCATTTTTAAAGCGATTGTATCCTTTAGATGAAATGGAATCATATGATAGTAGATTTTCAAATGCTGAGGATGATATATGGCAACACACAGTAAATAATGAAGACTATGAGATAAATTGGATATTTCAAGATGAAAGATTCGAACTGCTTAATGGCGATGACTCAATATTTCTTAATTTTATATCTGAAATTTTTCATCCTTCAGTTAGAAATGAAAGAGAGCCTTGGGAAGTTTTTCTAAAAAAGTTCAATGTACTACTTGGATATGATGGATATGAATTGTATGAGACAAAGAAAATATCTGGAAGGTCGGTTTATAGTTGGCGGTCGATTAATGATAACCTAATAATGGAGAAGCAAATTTCAGACATAAAAACAGAATTTAACTCCGATTACGTAAGCAGCCAAGTTACATTGATGTATGAATTAATTAATACGGCACCTAATTCAGCAATTGGTAAGGCAAAAGAGTTATTAGAAATTTGTTGTAAAACAATATTAGATCAACGCGAGGTAAGCTATGCAACTGAATCTACAGTTATTCAGCTGATGAAATATACCTGTGATACTTTAGAACTAAATGCAAAGAAGATACCCGAAGAAGTCAAAGGCAACGAAATTGCTACCAAAATTTTGGGAAACCTTTCCAACATTTCACAGGGTATGTCGGAACTTAGAAATTTATATGGCGATGGGCATGGTAAGAATAAGGATTTTAAGACGTTGCCGCCAAGATACGCTCACTTAGCGGTTGGTGCATCAGTAACAACTGTTCATTTTCTTTGGGAGACATATAAAGTTAGAAATGAAAAAATTATAAAAAATATCGAGTAATTGAGATTATTAATTTCTTAATATGATCATTAGCTATGATAAATTGTGGTAACTTTTGATCGACAAGAAGATAAATAAAACCGATTTAAAGGATAAAGCCGGTATTACTTATAATATTATCGCTCGCCTCAGTAAAGGGAAAACAGTGAGTATGGAGGGTCTGTATAAAATCTGCAAGTGACTCCAGTGTAATATCGGTGATATCATGGAGTTTAAATTCGATTGACATCATTTAAATAAAATGAAGGGGACTGAATTCATGGGGAAAAGACAATTGTCAGAAGAAGATATCAAAGCCAGATACATAACACCAGCGATTACTAACGCTGGATGGGATATTAAAAAACAAGTAAGGTTAGAGTATGCCTTTACCGCCGGTAGGATTATCCTGCGTGGCAATATCACGGCCAGGGGCAAACAGAAACGGGCGGATTATGTTCTTTTTTATAAGAACAATTTTCCATTAGCCATTGTGGAAGCCAAGGACAATAATCATTCAGTCGGTGCTGGCCTTCAGCAGGCGATTGATTATGCCAAAGCCTTAGATATTGATTATGTCTATGCATCCAATGGCGATGGCTTTGTGGAACAGAACTTAATCACCGGTGAAGTCAAACAACTTGATTTAGCAGCGTTTCCGTCACCAGAGGAATTATACAAGCGTTATCGAATCGATAAAGGCATCAGTATGGCAGAAGAAAAAGTCATGCTTGAGCCTTATTACTATATCCCAAATTACAAAACCCCAAGATACTACCAGCGGGTAGCGATCAACAGAACCGTAGATGCCGTAGCCAAGGGGAGAGAACGGATACTGGTGGTCAGCGCCACCGGAACCGGGAAGACCTATATGACTTTTCAGATTATTTACCGGTTATGGAAGTCCGGCCTTAAGAAAAAAATCCTTTTCCTGGCAGACCGGAATGTCCTGATTGACCAGACCATTTCTGGGGATTTCAAACCTTTTGGTGGCAAGATGACCAAGGTGCAAAATAGAAACCTGGACAGCTCCTATGAAATCTATCTGGCCCTTTATCAGCAGCTGGCCGGCGATGACGGCGAAGAGGCTTTTTTGCAGTTCAAGCCAAACTTCTTTGACCTGATCGTGATTGATGAATGCCATCGCGGCAGCGCCAAAGAAGAATCCGCATGGCGCAAGATACTGGACTACTTTTCATCAGCGACCCATGTGGGCTGTACTGCCACACCCGTTGAAACAAAAGAAGCATCGAGCTCCACTTATTTTGGCGAGCCGATTTATGAATATTCCCTTAAACAAGGCATTGATGATGGCTTCCTGGCTCCTTATAAAGTGATCCGCATTGGTCTGGATCGTGACCTTGAAGGCTATCGGCCAGAGGCAGGCAAAGTGGATATGAATGGCTATGAGATTGAAGACCGGGAATACAACGCCAAAGATTTTGACCGAAAATTAGTCATTGATGACCGTACCCGCGTGGTCGCATCGAAAATCACAGAATTTCTCAAAAAAACAGACCGGTTCAGCAAGACGATTGTATTTTGTGTGGACATTGAACACGCCGAACGCATGCGTCAAGCACTAATCAATGAAAATAAAGATCTATACGCCCAAAATGACCGCTATATTATGCGCATTACCGGGGATAATGATATCGGCAAGGCCCAGCTGGAGAATTTCATCGATGAAGAAAGCACCTATCCGGTCATCGCCATAACGAGTAAGTTAATGACTACCGGTGTCGATGCCAAAATGTGTAAACTGATCGTGCTGGAAAACAACATCAACAGCATGACCGAATTTAAGCAGATCATCGGTAGGGGCACACGCCTTTTAGAAGACTATGGCAAGACCTACTTTAGCATCATGGACTTCCGTAATGCCAGCCGACTCTTTGCTGATCCGGGCTTTGATGGCGAACCGGAAGTGGTCATTGACCTCGGTTCGGATGATCCCGTCGATGATCCGGGAACAGAAGATGGAGCTGAAGAGGATACTGGACAAGACACCGGCAACGATGGTGTTAAAGAAGATAATGCCGGCTACGGCACTGGCGATACGCCGCCCTTTAATGATGACGGTGAGGATAAGCCGCGAAAATATTATGTCGGCGATGTTGTTGTTAAGGTTCTTTCAGAACGGATTCAGTACGTCGATAAAGATGGGAAACTCATTACTGAAAGCCTGATTGACTACACCAGGAAAAACATCCTCCAGCAGTATGCCCGTTTGGATCAGTTTCTTCGCACCTGGACAGCAGCCGAGAAAAAACAAGCCATCATTGATGAACTTCAAGATGATGGTGTGCTGCTTGAAGCCGTAAGGCAGGAATTGGGTAAAACGGAGCTGGATGACTTTGATCTAATCTGCCACATTGCTTATGATAAAAAACCACTAACAAAACAAGAACGGGCAGCGAATGTGAAGAAAAGGCATTATCTATACAAATATTCGGATGTCGCAGAACAAGTGATTGCAGCACTTCTTGATAAGTATGCGAATGATGGCATTAAAGAGATTGAAGAAACAAAGGTACTTCAACTGGAAGAGTTTGCTAAGATCGGCAGTCCAATGAAAATTGTCAAAGCCTTTGGTGGTAAAGAAGCCTATCAAAAGGCCGTACAGGAATTAGAAAACGAGATATATTACGCATAAATAGATAAGGCAGGTAGATAAAATGGCAATTGGTAACTTTGTAAAGAGAATTCAAGATGTGATGCGAAACGACTCAGGTGTCAACGGGGACGCCCAGAGAATTGAACAAATCGTGTGGATTCTATTCTTAAAAATATATGATGCAAAAGAAGAAGCATGGGAGCTTTATAATGATCATTACACGTCAATTATCCCAGATGGTCTCAAGTGGCGTGATTGGGCAGTCGATAGAAAAGATGGCGAAGCCTTAACGGGCGATGCGCTCCTGGACTTTGTCAACAACACCCTTTTTCCAACCCTGAAGAATCTGGAAATAGATGAAGAAACCCCCATGAGTCAAGTCATTGTCCGTTATGCCTTTGAGGATGCCAACAACTACCAGAAAGACGGTGTTCTTTTAAGACAAGTGGTCAATGTCATTGATGAGATTGACTTCACCGAATACAAGGAACGCCATGAGTTTGGGTCCATCTATGAATCCTTCCTTAAGGATCTTCAAAGCGCCGGTAATGCCGGTGAGTTTTACACCCCAAGAGCGGTGACAGACTTTATGGTGAAAGTTGTTAAGCCGGTGTTGGGTGAAAAAATCGGCGACTTCGCCTGTGGTACCGGCGGGTTTCTAACTTCAGCTTTAAAGGAGCTGGAAACTCAGGTAGAGAATTCCCTTGAGAACCGGGAAATCTACAATAAATCTGTTTATGGGATTGAAAAGAAGGCCCTGCCACATATGCTTTGTGTCACCAATATGCTGATTCATGATCTCGATGATCCCAATATCCTTCACGGTAATGCCCTGGAGATGGACTACAAAGATATGCGAAAGATGGAACCATTCGATGTGGTTTTAATGAATCCACCCTATGGCGGCAGTGAGAAAGACAGCGTCAAGTCAAACTTCCCGACGGAGCTCAGAAGTTCCGAAACGGCTGATCTTTTTATGAATGTGATTATGTATCGACTTAAGAAAAATGGCAGATGCGCAGTGATCATTCCCGATGGCTTCCTGTTTGGAACAGATAATGCGAAGTTCAATATTAAGAAAAAGTTATTCAGTGAATTCAATCTTCACACCGTAGTGAGAATGCCACACAGCGTTTTCGCCCCTTATACAACCATTCGTACCAATATCCTGTTTTTTGACAATACCGAACCGACTAAAGAAACCTGGTTCTACAGAATGGATATGCCGGAAGGCTATAAAAACTTCTCCAAAACCAGACCGATGAAGCTGGAACATTTTGGTGCGGCCCTGGCGTGGTGGGATAACCGGGAAGAAATCGAAGTGGATGGTTTCCCCAAGGCAAAGAGATATACTACCAGCGAAATCATTGAAAGATGCTACAACATCGATCTCTGTGGATTTCCCCATGAAGAAGAAGTGATCCTTGAGCCAATGGATTTGATTCAAGTATATCAAGAAAAGCGGGCATCACTGAATGATGAAATTGATCATGTGTTAGAACAGATTACTGCAATGCTTGGTGGTAATTAATGAAGGCCCAGGACATAAAGAACAGTATTCTTCAACTTGCGATACAGGGGAAACTGGTCGAACAGCGGGCAGAAGAAGGTACTGCTAAGGAATTATTAGAAAAGATAGCAGTTGAGAAGAAACAGCTGATTCTGGAAGGTAAGATAAAAAAGCAGAAGGCTCTGCCAGCGATCAAGGAAGATGAGATTCCATTTGATATTCCAGAGAAATGGGAATGGGTTAGGTTATCTGAAATAATAGATGTACGTGACGGAACGCATGATACGCCCAAATATGTTGCAAACGGTATTCCTTTAGTGACGAGCAAAAATTTAAAGCAAGGCGAGATTGACTTTGATAACGTTAAGTTAATATCCTTGGAAGAATCAAAAAAAATTAATATGCGATCAGGTGTTGATGATGGCGATATTCTACTTGCAATGATCGGCTCAATTGGAAATCCTGTGCTTGTCAAAAAGACCAGAGAATTCTCTATCAAGAACATGGCATTATTTAAACCAATAAAAAGTGCGTTGTTCAATATGGAGTATTTACTTAACTTTTTACAGCTTGAACAAGAAAGAATGAAAAGAAAAGCTGCTGGTGGCGTACAATCATTTGTTTCATTAACATTTCTGAGAAATTACTTAGTCCCACTCCCACCACTGGAGGAACAAAAACGTATTGTATCAAAGATCGAAGAGCTGATGCCTTATGTCGAAAAATACAATGTAGCTTATTCTGAAGTGGAGAAGCTGAATAAAAAGTTCCCGGAAGATATGCAAAAGTCGATTTTACAATATGCTATCCAAGGCAAGCTGGTTGAGCAGCGAAAAGAAGATGGAACGGCAGAAGAACTTTATCAGCAGATTCAAGAAGAGAAGAAAAAGCTGATTGAGGAAGGAAAGATTAAAAAAGCCAAGGCGCTTTCCGAGATTACAGAGGATGAGATTCCTTTTGATATTCCGGAGAGTTGGAAGTGGGTTAGGTTGGGTAATCTGCTAAATAAATTAACTGACGGTACCCACAGCACCCCTAAGTACACTGTTACTGGAGTTCCGTTTATATCTGTTAAAGATGTAAGTGGAGGTAAGATGGATTTCTCCAATACCAAATTTATCTCTCAAGAAGAACATGACTCTTTATATAAAAGGTGTAATCCTGAAAGAGATGATATTCTCTTAACAAAAGTAGGAACTACAGGGATACCCGTAATTGTAGATAGCGATCAAGAGTTCAGTCTATTCGTTAGTGTTGCACTTTTAAAATTTAATACAGATTTGATTTTTAATAAATATTTTATGTATGCTATAAAAGCCCCTGTTGTACAGATTCAAGCTAGGGAAAATACCAGAGGCGTGGGTAATAAAAATTGGGTTATGAGAGACATTGCTAACACAATTCTTCCATTGCCTCCGTTAAATGAACAGAAGCGTATTGTTGATGAACTAGAAAAACTTCTACCTTACACAAAGCAACTCGTGAAATAGTTGAATTTCGCTCACTAGGATGGTTGGATCTTTACCACTTCTCGAAATGGTAACTGCGCCTGGGTCTTACGTGAAAAATCCCATAGTTTGATAGGGTAGATACATTAAATTAGCGCCACATAACCGTAAAGCCTTGATATTAAAAGGTTTATGGGTTATGTGGCTAATTTATTTAGCTGCCCCTGGATATGACAGTTTTCTCTATGCTTCCATCATCATCTCATAATGCTGTCCTTTCTTTAATTAAGAATTATTTCAAAAGTTTCTTAAAAAAGTTATTGTATTTTATCAGTTGTTGAGATACAATAAAGACACAGATCAAGCCTTAACCGTCCGCGGTGAGGCTATTTTCATTTAGGGGATGTTGTTTTGAAACCATTTCATACTTTAGACGAGCAAGTAGAAAAACTTAAATCTAGAAAACTCATTGTAGATGATGTCGATTTTGCGAAGAGTATACTTTCCAAAGAAAACTACTATAATGTAGTCAATGGATATAAAAAGCCATTTTTGAAAAGAGATCTTGGAGGGGCATTACTTCAACCGGAAGAATATGTTGAAGGTTGTAGATTTGAAGAACTATATAGCTTATATTGTTACGATAGGGACCTGAGGATGTTATTGTTAGGTGTATTGCTGAAATTTGAAACCCATTTCAAAACATCGTGTGCATACAATTTCTCAGATGAATATAGAGACTCATATGCATATCTAAACGTAGGGAACTATTCTCAGAAAAAAGAGGACCTTACTAAGGTATTGAAAAATATCTCTGTACTCTCTAGTGAGTTGAACAAGAATACTAATGGCAGTAGAGCAAAAAGTGTATACATCAGCCACTACATTGAAAATCATAAATGTGTTCCTTTATGGGTACTAGTAAATAGCCTAACAATTGGGAATATGTCATATTTTTACTCGGCCATTGACGAAAAAATAAGAGCGAAAATTGCTAAAGGATTTAGCAGTGATTTCAAAAAAGAATATGATTCCAATGAGAAAGTCGACACTAGTGAAATGGCCCAAATAGTAAAAGCCGTTAATCTGTTCAGGAATGTATGCGCCCATGAAGAAATACTATTTTTGTTTAAACTAAATACAAAGCTTAAATCAACCCTATTCACAAAGTATTTCAAATCTGAAGCGATCAATCAGGAAAAAATAGAAAAAAGTGACCTGTTTGCTCTTGTGGCTGTTTTGAAATTGGTTACGCAGAAAGAAGAGTATATAAGCTTTATTGACAATATAGATACTTTATTTAGTATATATCGCGAGAAATTTAAATCTGTGAATTTTGACAAAATAATTTTTCTATCCGGATTCCATCCAAATTGGAAAAATGAAATTCTGGAATCGATATAATATAATTTGGGATCTGTCAAGATTTGATCTCGGCAGACAGCTTCGAAAGGTAAACTTTTCGATATGCCACTATTTCACCAAAACATTCGCTTGGGGATAACCCGAAAAGCGTGAAACAAGTGCCACATAACCTTTTAAACCCTGATTTTAAAGGGTTTACGGGTTATGTGGCTATTTTTTTAATTCTTTTTTAAATTATCGGATTTAGCAGTTTATATAATAGTGATGCTGGAATAACCGCTAATGAAAGTCACAGAATGGCGGCTCAAGGCTTTGGAACACTACCTGCAGCGGTCCAGTGGTTGGCTTTTTATAATCTCTCCAAAATTCAATTTTTCTATGCACCCATCATCATTTTATAATGCTGACCTTGATCCATCAGATCAAAGATCATCTTGAAGGTTTCACGGCTCTGCCTGATATCAATACATTCATCGACATAATTGATTCCGTCGTTGAAGCCGAGCGCATTTGCACTGATGTAGGAGAGCATTGCTGAAGCCATTTGATATTGGGTATAATCTTCTTTACCATTTGCATCAACAGAAATGAAATTATTTTTATTATCATTACTTAAAATAGTTTTGCGAAGAACGGCACCGTCATATCCACACAATTGCAGAAAATAATATTCCAGGATTCGGCGGATAACGTTCATCAGTGGAATCGGTGAGGTGACCATTTTATATTCCTGCCACAAAGAAGCATAGGAGTTTTGAACCGGGTTATAATTGATCCGCTCGGTTTGAACATCCGGGTTCGTTTTAGCACAGAGACGAATTGACGATTTATTGTCGACTTTGCTGATCAGGTAGAAGTTGATATATAAATAGTGCTTTACTTTGTTGTAGGTGATTTCGCGGTGGAAATAGGTATTATGAGTGAGAATGAAAATCTGCTTGATAAATCTACCCTTCGCGACAGGATCACCGCCTACGGCATTGTTTTCACAGATTTCTATCATTTCACGGACTAAGGCACTGACGATGAACAAAGAACTACTGTCCATGCTGGAAACCGGGTCGTCGATGACCACAATGCGATCAAGTTGGCCACCGTCAGCGCTTTCACTGCCTTTGACAAGATGATAGAAGTAGAGGAAAGCAATGAAATTCCGCTCGCCTTCGCTGAGGTTTTCAGCAATAGATTCATCGGGGCGAATCACTTCATAAACATTAGGGGTGTCTTCTTTTTCCCTTAGGCTGAATCCCTGAAAGCCGGAATCTCGAAGCAAAGTATTAACATTATCAATGGTCGTAAGGGTGTTTACGATATTTTTGTTAAGTTCCGCAATTTCCTTACCAAGACTGACAACAGTTGCCTGGTGCTTTAAAATCTCGGCAGTAAGGGATTGGATTTCTTTTTCTAGGGTGCGTTTACTGGCGGTATAGTGTGCAATTTCATCCTTAAGAATAAAGGCAATCAATTCCCACACAAAGGTTTTGCACTCCGCTTGCTTCTTTGGTTTTTCAGCAAAGACTGAGTTATTCTCATTGATTAGATTATTAAATCCAGTAATAATCTGAGAAATTTCCTGGAGCAGCGTGGTAGTGTCCTCAATTTCGACAACTTTTGAAGGATCAGATTTTTTTTCATCAATGAGTTGAATATTTGAGGCAATTAAACCTTTCAGGGCAGCCAGCTTATCATTGTAAACGGTAAGGTCAATTTCGGGGTATATTTCCTGAGGTATTGATTGCAAAGGTATAAATAGCGTGTTGGCTTCATTCCTGTATGCGGTGTGAAAATCAGAAACGGTTTTGATCGAGTCTTGATATTGTGTGTCAAAACAGGCCTTAATATCCTCTTCAAAGCTATCTGGTAATTTTTGCTGACAATAAGGGCACTTGTCGTCTGGAGGGGAATTATAAATTTCATGGCCTTGTTGGACCCAGGTTGTCGCATTGATTGCTTTGACAAACTGGGCAAACGGTGTATCTGAACTACTTACGATAGATTCAGTAAGAATGTGCCTTCCTGAAAGGTTATCAAGAATGGCCGGGTCTGCTATTGGATTGAACAAATTATATTTTTTTGCATCCGCTGAATAGGTTGTATCATATAAACGTTTAAGAGTTTCCAGGTTGTGATCTTTCTTATTCTTTATTTCAAGTACTGCCTCAGCAAAAAGTTTCGCTTTCATTTTACCAGATAGTGCTTTTTTGAAAGTAGTACGTAAATCGGAGGTTTTATC
This sequence comes from Acetobacterium sp. UBA5834, assembly GCF_002435675.1. Lineage (NCBI taxonomy): Bacteria > Bacillati > Bacillota > Clostridia > Eubacteriales > Eubacteriaceae > Acetobacterium > Acetobacterium sp. UBA5834. The sequence goes on from NZ_DJGY01000022.1 coordinate 10,645, forward strand.
CCAACAGGATTTTTGAAAGTTAATAAAAACCTGCTCTAAATCAGCTTTTTTTTGGGTTTCATCTTCAATCGCTTTATTGAAAGCGGCAGAGGATTTAATTTTTTCAGCAGTTTTTTCCTCAACTTGTTGTTGGGTAAGAAAGTTTATTTCATTAACCGTAAAAACTCCCGGCAAATTATGGTAAGTATGAAAGTTGGCATTGATGAAATCCTGGTTGTATACTTGGACGGTATAATCAGATGCAGATTTACCAGGCTTCCAGCATACACCATTGTCAATTTTTATTGCTTTGCCAATGGTCGATTTTCCAGTTCCGTTGTTGCCAAAGAAAAAATTTACAAGCGTGGGCTGAATCGAAACACAGCAACCTTTATAGGTCGTATCATTAAGTAAAAGCTCCGTAATTTCGGAAGGCATTTTTTCCCGCATAAAGTCCTCCTTATTGATTTAGGCCCATCAGACTGATATTGGCATCGGTTAGTTCCTCGATCAGATTGATACGTTTAATTGCCCAGTGGGTATGGTTCATTTCAGTGATGGCCCTATCCATATCTTTCATACCAAGGTTAAAACCAATGTCACTGATTTGTTGCATTGGTATTGGCCATACGAGTTGGCATTTGATTTTAATCCCATTATCCTGTTTACGGACATCATCAACAAAACCAAATATGGCTTGTTGTTCATCGCCTGCTTTAGCGTTATAATTATCTGCCTCTGGCATAAAAAGCGAAGGGAAGGTTTTAATTTCCTGGATGGCTTGTGCTGAAAGCGATGCATATTGGTTTCGCAAATCTTCTGATGAGTAGCCACGACAAAGTGATCGCTCGCTTGAAATGACAAAGTGATTTTGTTCGAAGATTTCACCACCGATTACGAAAAGGTTATAGAAGTTTTGATTGATTTTTCGAGAGGTTGGTTTTAACATTCCGCCTGGTAGTTGCTGTACATAAGGGAAGTTTAAAATTATTTGCTGGGTAACATTTTTTGCATAATCGACATGAACGTTTTTTTCACCGGTTTGATTTACCACAGTAGAAGCTGCCTTAGTGGCAGTGAAGTTTTCTAATTCATTCTTCATTCAAATTACTCCCATCATATTTTCAGATTTTCTACATAATCAATATGAATATTATTCTCCCCGTATTGATTCACAACGGTGGGGTTATTGATATACTGATTTACAATTTTTGTAGAGGAAGTGTCGGCTCTTTCATCGTCAATCGCATCCATATCTGGAGTTGAAAAATCGGTTTGAGTCTGTTGCGTATCTGCAACAGGCTCTTTTTCTTTTTGCAGATTAGTGACTGAGATACGGCGTTCAATGTCTGAAATAATGCCGTCATCAAAGGTGCCTACTAAATAGGTATCACGGGTAGGGTAAAAGGCATCATAAGTAGGTTTGCCGTGTTTGTTTTTGGTGGGCCTAGTAATTAGATAATGTAGGACACCAAGCAGGAAAGGCTGTAATTCAAAGGCAGTACAATTAATGATCTCAGCCTTGGTCATGGCAATTTCATTTTTATAAATGTAGAATACATCAGAGTCTGCGATTGAGGAATCTTTTTCGATTACAGCCAGCAGTGATTTAACAAGCCAGACCATGCGCCCGGGATTCTCAGAAAAAATACATGAGTCTGTAAGATCAATCATTCGATTAAGGACAGAAATGTACCTGTTCTTAAAGCTATCATCGAAACCAAAAATAACAGGAGTTTGATCGAATGGTACATTTTTACCACCATTAATCAGACAATTTCTGTACTCGGATACAGATTTTCTAAAAGGACCTCTGGTTGAATCAGGGAGTATTCCGGTTACAACGCGTATCAAGTTTGCCATCAGTACAGGATCTGAAATTCCATTATATCGATTATTTACCTTATCACTAGCAGTACCCTCGTATTTTACCTGTATCAACAAGGCAAAAAAAATGCCACCGCAAAGGTAAGGTACAGAGTCGTTAGCCATATGCTCCCTCGTTTCTGTTATCAGTAAGCAAAGTAACTGAAGTAAGCGACAGTAACTATTGCAAGTAACTTAAGTAACTATAAATTAATCCTTAGAGAAGAAAAACCTCTGAGGATTTTTTATTTTATCGAATGAAAAAGTGTAAATTGACACATTTTAGATACTATTATATCACAAAAAAATAAAAAAATTCGAAACTACAGAAATTTACACTCGAAATGATAATAAATAGTTCGACAAGTTAAATTTTGTCTTGAACGAAAAAATCCGGAGATTGAATCTTCTCATAAAAAATTATCTCAAAGCCTGAGATGCGCATTAGGGCGGCGGGATACATCAAGAGTCTTGAACACAGCTTAGCTGTGGACAAGCTACTGATGTACCCACCGTGCTTTATTATGCCATTTTTAGGTATTGGAGTCGGTGTGTATCAGTGCATTGGCTCTTTTTGTTTCCTTGTCGCCCAAACCATCCAGGGGAAAGGCAAGGAACTTTATGAGAAAGTTTAAAACCCCAGAGAAGAATCGGCCCAGCTACACCTATTACCCAGCCCGAGGGATAAAAATTGAAATAAACCCCGGCGAAAATGGAGTGACCAATGCACTGATTAATATGCTCCACGATTGGGATGATCAGGAAGTCGATGCGAAACGCAGAGAAGACTACCATGCTCCAGTCCATCTCGAATCATACCAGGTGGCAAGTGATGAAGATGCCACCGACCGCAATCCCTTTCTGATTGACACGGAACCAAACCCGCTGGCGTGCCTTATTCAGTCAATTGATGCCGATGAGCACGAGGATCGATTGGCAAAATTAAGATCAGCGATTGAAACTCTCCTTCCGCAGCAGAAAGCTTTAATTCAAAAAGTGTTTTATGAAGGCTGCACGTACGTGGATATCGCAGCCGAAGAAGGTGTCAGTGAAGCAGCGATTCGAAACAGGCTGAAAAAGATATTTAACAATCTCCGCAAAAAAATCTGAAAAAGGGGGTTCGAATCCCCCCAGATTTTCGCATATGGACAGAGGAATGATTAACATTCCCGGAAAGGAGCGACAAAATAATGAGTCTGAAACACAAAGTGTCAATTAGTATTGCACAACCAGACGGCAGAACATCTTCCGTTATTAAAAGTGGGTCAATGCAGGTTCGAAACAAATTGCTGACATTTTTGTTTGGCGAAAAAGTAAATGTGCTGGTACTCACTCCCGGAGACTCTGTTGAAACGGTGGAAATCCATCAGATTGGAGGTAAAGGCCATGAGTCGAACAAAACTACTGCTTGACGTTATTTCCGATGTCCGATCCCTGGCTGACAGCCTGCAGGCAGTTGCTGATGCGATGCTAGAAAATGAGCCAGTTGAAGTGGCAAGTCAAACTGTTCCTGCGGAAGAACCGATCGTTGCGAAGCTTGAAGAAGCGGCAGAAATCAAACTGGAAGATGTGAGAGCTGTACTTGCTGATAAATCCCGCATGGGCCATACTGCATCGGTAAGAGAACTGCTGACGAAGTACGGGGCATCCAAGCTGTCGGAGATCGATCCGGAAAAATATCCGGCACTGCTAAAAGATGCGGAGATGTGGTAATGAAAAAGCAGCAAGTGATTATTGGCAAAGGGACACAAACTGTTGAACGGAGCCATGCCTTATTATCAGCTTCATCAAGCCATCGCTGGATCCGATGCCCGCCATCTGCCAGACTCTGTGAAAATTTCGAAGATAAGGGCAGCGACTATGCAAAACAGGGAAGCGAAGCTCACAGCCTTTGCCAGTTTAAACTGGAAGCGATGCTTGGCATGGAAACAACAGATCCATCGGGAGATCTTTCTTTTTACGATGAGGAGATGGAAAACTGTGCCGAAAATTATGCCCTCTATGTGATGGAGCAGGTGGCTAAAGCCAAAGAAACCTGTGCTGATCCGGTGGTATTAATTGAACAACGATTGGATTTTAGCAGGTGGGTTAAGGCTGGATTCGGCACTGGAGACTGTGTCATTATTGCTGATGGTACACTGTCCGTAATTGACTATAAGCACGGGAAAGGAATCCTGGTGGAAGCCGAGAAAAATCCACAAATGCTTTGTTATTCACTTGGGGCAGTTGAGATGCTTGATGGCATATACGATATTAGCTCAATTAATATCATAATTTTCCAGCCAAGGCGGGAAAATATCAGCACCTATACGTTGTCGAAAGCCGAACTATTGCAGTGGGCTGACGATGTTCTCGCTCCAGCAGCCCGGCTTGCCTATGCAGGTGAAGGGGATTTTGAATCTGGAGAACACTGTTATTTCTGTAAGGCAAAAGCGACCTGCAGAAAACGTGCCGAATGCAACCTGGAGCTTGCCCGTTATGATTTTGCGATGCCTTCCACCCTGGAAGATGATGAAATTGAAGCGATTCTACTAAAAGTGGATGATCTGGTGTCCTGGGCATCGGACGTCAAGGCGTTTGCCCTACAAGCAGCGATTTCTGGTAAAGAGTGGGCAGGATGGAAACTGGTCGAAGGCCGAGCCAACCGCAAGTATATTGATGAAACGGCAGTTGCGGATGCTGTTGCTGCAGCTGGGGTTAACCCCTATGAACAGAAACTGCTGGGTATAACCGCAATGACATCGATACTTGGCAAGAAACGATTTGAAGAAGTCCTCGGCCAACTCATCTGCCGACCCCAGGGCAAACCAACACTCGTGCCGGAGAGCGACAATCGACCGGCAATGAATACAGCCAAAAATGATTTTATAGAAGAATAGGAGAAAACTTATGTCAAATGTAAAAAATGCAAATCCCATGAAGGTAATTACCGGACCCGACACCCGCTGGAGTTATGTGAACGTCTGGGAGCCAAAGAGCATTAATGGCGGAACCCCGAAATACAGTGTCAGTCTCATCATTCCGGAGTCCGATACAAAAACCGTGACAAAAATCAAAGCTGCAATTGAAGCAGCTTATAAAGAAGGCGAATCTAAACTAAAAGGTACAGGGAAAAGCGTTCCAGCATTATCAGTGTTAAAAAAACCACTGCGACGAGGCAATGAAGAAAGATCCAATGACCCCGCCTATGAAAACTGCTATTTCCTCAATGCCAACAGTACCACTGCTCCCGGCATTGTTGATGCTGATCGCCAGGAAATCATCGACCGATCTGAAGTCTATAGTGGCGTTTATGGGCGGGCCAGTATTAGTTTCTATGCATTCAATACCAACGGAAATAAAGGCATTGCCTGCAACTTAAACAACCTGCAGAAGATTAAGGATGGAGAAAATCTGGGTGGAAAAGCACGTGCTGAGGACGATTTCGCAACCGAAGACGATGATGACTTCCTGGCCTAAAACGGATAAATAATCAGTATGGTGAAATTGGTCAGCAAAAACAAATATAGAAAGCAGGTAAAACAATGGTTAATCAGATTTTAACAGTTCTATTGGTGGGACTCGCCGTTATTTATATGAGCGGCAGTGCGTATATGTTTCTAACCTTCATTCGTGACGATATCCGTTCCGAAGGAAAAAAGAAGAAAGAACAGCAAAACCAGTAGCAAAAAACATCACCAGGCGGCAGTGGGATTAATCCCAGCCGCCTTTGTTTATAAAAGGATGGAGATTTGGAAATGAAAAATTTATCAATTGATATTGAGTCGTTCTCTGATGTGGACTTGTCAAAAGGTGGTGTATACAAATATTCAGAGTCACCTAATTTTGACATTCTGCTTTTCGGCTATGCGATGGGTGGCGGCGAGACCCAGGTGATTGATCTGGCCAGTGGTGAAGCGATACCCCCACAAGTGATTGCCGCACTGGTGGATGACACCGTGATCAAATGGGCCTTCAATAGTCAGTTCGAGCGGGTCTGCCTGTCGGTATGGCTGAGACGGAATTATCCCCAGGATTTTTGTAGTTACAGTATTGTATCCGATACAGTCAGCGGTTATCTGGATCCGTCGGCATGGCGATGTACGATGGTCTGGTCGGCCTATATGGGGCTGCCACTGTCGCTTGAAGGGGTTGGTGCGGTACTGGGCCTGGAAGATCAGAAGCTGAAGGAAGGAAAAGATCTGATCCGGTATTTTTGTATGCCATGCAAAAGCACCAAAGCTAATGGAGGCCGTATCCGCAATATGCCGGAGCATGACAGCGAAAAATGGGAACGCTTTAAAAGTTATAATCAGCGGGACGTTGAGGTTGAGATAGCTATCCAGAAAAAACTGGCTAAGACGCCTGTGCCTGATTTTGTCTGGGATGAGTATCATCTTGATCAGGAAATCAATGACCGGGGTATTACCCTTGATATGTCATTTGTCAAACAGGCGATTGCGATTGATCAGCTTTCTCGAGAAAAACTGACAATAGAAATGCAAGAACTCACCAATCTGGATAACCCCAATTCAGTACAGCAAATGAAAAATTGGCTGGCTGATAACGGTTTGGAAACCGATACACTTGGAAAAAAAGCTGTCGCTGAAATGTTAAAAACGGCTCCGGAACACCTGGCAGAGGTGCTTTCGCTGCGTCAGCAATTGGCTAAATCCTCGGTGAAAAAATATCAGGCCATGGACCAGGCGATTTGTCAGGATGGCCGGGTGCGCGGAACCTTTCAATTCTATGGCGCTAACCGGACGGGACGATGGGCGGGCCGCCTGATCCAGCTTCAGAATCTCCCCCAGAATCACATCCCCGATTTGGAACAGGCTCGAGCCCTGGTTCGAAGCGGAAATGAGGATGCGCTTTCAATGCTTTATAATTCAGTACCGGAAGTACTATCAGAACTGATTCGGACCGCCTTTGTCCCAAGAGATGGCATGAAGTTTATTGTTGCCGATTTCTCAGCGATTGAAGCGAGAGTATTATCCTGGCTGGCGGGTGAAAGCTGGCGGATGGATGTTTTTGCAGATAACGGGGACATCTATTGTGCAACCGCAGGTAAAATGTTTCACTGCAATGTGGTCAAACATGGAGAAAATAGTGATCTCCGGCAGAAAGGGAAGCAAGCCGAGTTAGCCTGTATTGCAGAAGGGCAACTTGTCTTAACGAATGATGGTCTGGTGCCGATCGAAAAGATTTTAATCGATCATAAACTTTGGGATGGTAAAAAATGGGTGAGTCATGAAGGAGTAGTTTTCAAAGGAGAAAGAGAGGTCATAACCTATGACGGTCTTACAGCAACCGCAGACCACCTCGTGTGGGTTGAGGGGCAATCGCAGCCGATACAATTTGGAATCGCCGCCGCCAGCGGCGCACATCTCATACAAACCGGAGATGGTGGGACAGCAATTCGGTTGGGTGAAGATTATTTCATCCGAGAAACGATGGAACAAAAAAATGAATTATTGTTATGTGCTGACCCAGTGTACCGGCTGCGGAAGCATTCAGTGGCAACAGTATTGCAATTTAAAAAGCGGGAAATCAAAAGGATGTCAAAGTTGTTCTCAGCCAAGGCAGATTCCGCTCTGGTTGGATCGAAGACTTGCGGCAGCAAAACAACGTTGCGAAAATCCAAACGATGGAGGTTATCACAATTACGGTGCGAGAGGAATAAAATTCGCTTTTACAAGTGTTACCGAAGCCGGTCTTTATTTAATAAAAACATTTGGCTTGCCACCAAAAGAGTTGGAAATCGACCGGATCAACAACGATCTGGATTATGCATCGGGCAATCTTCGTTTTGTGACACATTTGGAAAACAACAGAAACAAAAGATGTACAGTGCTTAGTCATTTTTCTCAGGAATATTGGCCTTATGTAAGAAATGTGGTCGTTCGCAAATTATCGGTGGGATTAAGCAGGGACGAAATAATCCAGGATGCAGAAACAGCAGTATTCGAAAAAAGAAAAAATTGGAGATTAATCAGTGCAAGGCTCGACTTTATGACATACGAAATGCCGGACCACATCACCGTTTTACCGTATCGGGGAAACTCGTCCACAACTGTGGGTATGGCGGATCAGTAGGCGCTCTAAAGGCCATGGGAGCGTTGGAATCTGGGATGCAGGAAAATGAGCTGAAACCTCTGGTGGATGCCTGGCGTCAGGCCAATCCCAACATCGTCCGTTTCTGGTGGGCGGTGGATCGAGCGGTTAAAGAATGTATCAAACAAAAAATACCAACAGAAACCCACGGTATTTACTTTTCTTATCAGAGTGGATTTTTGTTTATCACCCTTCCTTCCGGCAGAAAACTGGCTTATGTAAAACCCCGGATTGGGGAGAACCGTTTTGGCGGGGAATCGGTGACCTATGAAGGGGTGGGTGGCACAAAGAAGTGGGAGCGGATTGAGAGTTATGGGCCAAAGTTTGTTGAGAATATCGTCCAGGCAATCAGCCGGGATATTTTGGCCGAAGCGATGAAAAGACTCCGATATTGTTTTATTGTGGCCCATGTCCATGATGAAATTATTATTGAGGCGGATATGCGTATGTCTCTTTTAGCCATCTGTGAGCAAATGGCAACAACACCGACCTGGGCTAAGGGACTGCTGCTCCATGCCGAGGGTTATGAATGCAGTTTTTATAAAAAAGATTAATATTTCTTAATCATGGGGGTTCGATTGATGCGGATTCTTCGCTTATAGGCAGAGGTGATGATACCTCTGTCTATTCTATTTCAGGAGGTAATTCGGATGAACGAATTAGTCAAAATCAGTTTTGACAGTGAGCGGCCCACAGTAAACGGCCGGGATTTACATCAGACACTACAGGTGAAAACACCCTATGATAAGTGGTTTCCAAGAATGTGTCACTATGGTTTTGTCGAGGGTTCAGACTTTTCGACATTTTTGTCGGAAAGTAATGGTGGAAGACCTGCCATCGAACATCAGCTGACACTGGATATGGCCAAAGAAATCTGTATGATTCAGCGCAGTGCAATTGGCAGGAAATGTCGCCAGTATTTCCTGGAACTGGAAAAAGCCTGGAATAGCCCGGAAGCGATTATGGCAAGGGCATTGCAATTTGCCGATTCCCAGCTGGCGTTGATGCGATCTAAAAATACAGAGTTGGCAGATACGGTAGCCATCCAGAATCAGCAGATTATCGAAATGAAGCCGAAAGTCAGTTACTATGATGTGGTTTTAAACTGCAAAGATCTTATCACAATATCAGTCATTGCCAAAGACTTTGGTAAGTCTGCCAGATGGATGAACCGCTATCTTCACGACAAAAAAGTTCAGTTCAAACAGGGCGAAATCTGGCTGTTGTATCAGAAATATGCTGAAAAAGGCTACACCAGCACGAAAACTCACAATTACGCCGGGTCGGATGGGGAACAGCACATCAAGCCTCACACCTACTGGACCCAAAAGGGACGATTATTCATCTATGATCTGTTAAAAGCAGACGGTATCATCCCACTGATTGAACAGGAAATGGAGGAAGCTTATGAATAAAGAATCAGTTAATCAGTCTGAAACGAGCATTGCAGCTGGTCTAACCGAATTGCTCGATTGGTTGTTACCGTTAAAGCTGACGCAATCGGCAGAGCTTGAAGCGACGATGGTCAGAGGTTTTATTGATGAGAATGGCCAGCTATGGCTTGAAACCGATGAGTTGGGCATTTTCTCAGTTGAGTTTTTTATAGCCCTTGTGATGGCAGAAAATTTAAGCGGTGGTTGCGATGAGCATCAGTAAGAAAAACGGCGAGGGCTATTATGACCCAACTGCCTATGACGCACTGAGCAATGTTATGAAATCAGAAGATCCTAAAAAGGGATCCGACTATAAACCGCTGGTATATGTCTGTTCGCCGTACTCTGGCGATGTGGATCAAAATGTCAAGAACGCCCGACAATTTTGCCGATTTGCCCTAGAGAGAAACTGCATTCCCCTGGCACCCCATCTGTTGTTTCCACAGTTTATGGATGATGATAACCCGGTGGAGCGGGATATGGCAATGTTTATGAATTACGTGCTGCTGGGCAAGTGTGATGAATTATGGGTGTTTAGCAGTCAGGTCACAAAGGGGATGGAACAGGAGATTGCGGTGGCTACAAAACGCAACCAGAAAATCAGATGGTTTGGGCGGAAAGCGAAGGGAGGACAGCAGAATGCGTGAGTTGCCAATCGCATACGGCAACAGCTGCTATGCGAAAAAATGGTCAAACAAGAAAATACCCTTTGATGATTTATGCCAAAGATTGGAGCATACCGTGCGTACCTCGGAAACGGTGGAAGAATACCCGAAACTCCCCAAGACTGAACGGGATAGGACCAAGGACAAGGGCGGCTTTGTCGGCGGCAGCCTTAAAAACGGCAGCCGTAAACGGGATTCGGTAGCCTGTCGGTCGATGCTGACCCATGATGCCGACCATGCGGATAAAGACTTTATTGAGCGCTTTGAGATGTTGTGCAAATATACCGCCTGTCTTTATACCACCCATGGTCATACCCCGGAAGCACCAAGAATCCGGATTATTATTCCCATGACCCGGGATGTAACGCCGGATGAATACACGGCCATTGCCAGATATTTTGCCGAAGAGTGGAACATGGACTGTTTTGATGAATGTTCCTATCGTCCCCATCAGCTGATGTATTGGCCCACCACCCCGTCAAACGGAGAGTATATTTTTAAGCGCATCGACGGGGAGTGGCTTGATCCGGACAAATTTCTCAGCTCCCGCCCCAACTGGCGTGACTGTTCGCTACTGCCAACCTCTTCACGGGAAAGCAGGGCTTCCGATCACAAGCAGCGTCGCCAGCAGGATCCGCTTGAAAAAGCCGGTGTGGTCGGAGCCTTCTGCCGGGCTTATAGCATCCAGGAGGCCATTGAGACATTTCTTGGTGATGTCTATGAAGCGTCAGCGGTGCCGGGCCGGTATGATTATATCCCAGCTGACAGCAGTGCCGGGGTGGTGGTGTACGATGATAAATTTGCTTATTCCCACCACAGCACCGATCCAGCCAGCGAAAAGGAACTCAATGCCTTTGACCTGGTGCGCATTCATAAATTCAGTGATGCCGATGAAAAGAAGTCCTTCCGCCTAATGGCTGAGTTTGCGGTGGCCGATGATGCAGTGAAATCGGAACTTTCAAAAGCGCGGGAAGCGTTGCTGGAGGAAGATTTTGCCGACACGGATGACTGGACAACCCGACTAAAATACCAGCCCAAAAGCAGTGTGCTGGATAATAGCGTCTGGAATGAAGTGCTGATTCTCAATAATGACCCTGATTTTTCAAATTTTGCATTTAACGAAATGGCCAATAGGATCCAGATTACCGGAGCTGTTCCATGGGATCGACCAAGCGGAAATCCATTCTGGAGGGATGCAGATACAGCGCAGCTAAAAGCTTTAATTGATGTACGCTATGTTTCGTTTTCAAGCAGAAACCACGATGTCAGTTTTGTGAAGGTTGCCGATGACCGGCATTTCCACCCCATCCGTGACTACCTTGATAAACTCCCGCAATGGGATGGAACGAAACGATTGGAGAATCTGCTGATCCGATATTTTGATGCGGCAGACACCCCATATATCCGGGCAGTTACCCGCAAGACATTTGCAGGGGCGGTGGCGCGAATCTATAAACCCGGCACAAAATTTGACTGCATTCCTGTCCTCGACGGCGACCAGGGGATCGGCAAAAGTACATTCTTTAAAGATCTGGTGGGCGAAGAATATTATTCGGATACGCTGTCACTCACCGATATGAATGATAAATCCGGGGCTGAAAAACTGCAGGGCTTCTGGATTGTCGAAATTGGCGAACTGGCTGGGATGAAAAAAGCAGATATTGAAAGAGTCAAAGCCTTCCTTTCGACAACCGATGACAAGTATCGGCCCAGCTATGGTAGAACCGTGGAGAGCCATCCAAGGCAGTGTATTATTATCGCATCCGTCAACGGAGAGCGTGGCTATCTGCGCGATATTACCGGTAATCGCCGTTTCTGGGTGGTGAAGTGCAACCGTAAAGAGCAGATTAAGACCTGGAATTTCTCAGAAGTCGAACGGGACCAGATCTGGTCTGAGGCAAAGCACTATTATCAAAGCGGCGAGAAACTGTTTCTTGAGGGCGAGATGCTACGTGCTTCTGAAGAAGCCCAGCGTGATGCCATGGAAGTGGACGAGCGCCAGGGCATGGTGGAGGAATACCTCGATACGCTGCTGCCAGAAAGCTGGGAAAGCATGGATGCGTATGCCCGCAGAAATTATCTGGCCGAAACGAACGCACCAACAAGCCCGTTAGGAACGGTGGAACGTCAGACGGTCAGTAATGCAGAAATTTGGTGCGAATGCTTCGGGCGGGGTCTTTCTGATCTAAAACCATCCGATTCCTATGCGATAGCGGCGTTGATGGCAAAGGTGGATGGTTGGGTAAAAACCGGAAAAGTCAGAAAGCGTCCCATCTACGGCAAGCAGCGCCTTTATGAAAGAAGTTGTTGTCAGTTGGAAAACGTTGATAAATAGAGGGTTTGACGGTGATAAGCAACAACTGTAACAACTATATCCCTTATATTAGTTATCGGCTTTAAATAATAGGGAATAGGTTTGTTGTGCCTGTATACGCCCGCGTAGAAATTATAGGAAATGGTGTTGCCAGTTGTTGCTTGTTGCTGAAAAAAGAAGGATGGAATGTATGAGAGAAAAAACAATCGAACGAAAACTGGTAGCAGCTGTAAAAAAGATGGGCGGTATCTGCCCGAAGTTTGTATCTCCGGGCTTAGATGGAATGCCGGATCGGTTGGTGCTTTTACCCGGTGGGAGACTGGCATTTGTCGAAGTGAAGGCTCCCGGTAAAAAACCACAGCCATTGCAAATGGTAAGGCATGAGATGTTAAAACGTCTGGGCTTTGCAGTTTATGTTCTGGACGATGTGGGAAAAATTGGAGAGATGCTAGATGAAATTATCAATTAAGTGTGATTGGTGTGGAAAAGAATTTGTGAGAGATTCTGCTGCTCTCAAAGGTAAGAAACATCATTTTTGCAGCAGACGGTGTCTTGCTGATTTTAGCAATAAAACAAAAAATCCAGATGGGTATGCTTCTCTGAAAGCTTTTTCGAACATCAGTAAAAATATGAAACAGATTAATCAGAAACTGAATTCTACAAGAATGACTAAGGAGACCAAAGAAAAGCTGCGTAATGCACATCTTGGCAAAGGAGAATGTAAGGGTTATTCAAAAATTTACAGTAGACTTGCGCACCGAGTAGTAGCAGAGAAAATGTTAGGTCGATCGCTTAAGCCAGAAGAAGTTGTACATCATAGGGATGGAAACAGATATAATAACGATCCTGAAAATTTAGTGGTATTCCCATCAGTTGGTGACCATACAAAATTTCATAATGAGTACAGATGGTTTTTGCGCCAAATAGAAAAACTAGAGGTGGAAAATGTTGAAACGGAGTGACTTTCATTTTTATCAATTTTATTGTGTAGAGTATATTAAAAGCAATGATATTGCTGCGATTTTCTTAGATTGTGGATTAGGGAAAACTTCCATCACACTAACTGCAATAAATGATTTACTGTTTGACAGCTTTGAAGTTCATAAGATATTGGTCATTGCACCTCTTCGTGTAGCCACTGTGACTTGGGGAGCGGAGATTCAAAAGTGGGAGCATCTGGATCTTCTGAAATATTCCATAGTAGTAGGCACGGAATCCGAAAGACTGACTGCACTAAATAGACAGGCGGATATTTATATTATCAACCGTGAAAATGTGCAGTGGCTAATTGAAAAGAGTGGTATCCCTTTCGATTTTGATATGGTAGTCATTGATGAGTTATCCTCTTTCAAGAATCATCAGTCAAAGCGGTTTCGAGCCTTGATGAAAGCTAGACCGAAAGTTAAACGTGTGGTTGGTCTAACCGGAACGCCAAGCTCTAACGGCCTGATGGATTTGTGGGCAGAGTTTAGACTGCTTGACCTAGGGGTTCGTCTCGGCAGGTTCATTGGTCAATATCGCACCACCTATTTTAAGCCAGACAAGCGTAATGGCCAGGTCATCTTTTCTTATAAACCGCTACCCGGTGCTGAAGAAGCGATTTATTCCAGAATTTCAGATATTACAATCTCCATGAAATCGACGGATCATCTAAAAATGCCAGAACTGGTTTCGTCTCAATATGAAGTGCAGCTGTCGGATTCTGAAAAAGAGCGCTATGAGGAATTAAAGCGCGATCTGGTACTTCAAACAACAGATGGTGATATTACTGCGGCCAACGCCGCCGCCCTTACTGGCAAGCTCTGCCAGCTGGCCAATGGAGCCATTTATTCTGATGATGGCGATACTATCGAATTCCACGACAGGAAGCTGGACGCTTTGGAAGATTTAATTGAAGCAGCCAATGAAAAGCCGGTACTGGTGGCCTACTGGTTTAAGCATGACCTTAACCGCATCAAAAAACGATTTACCGTCAGGGAGATCAAATCCAGCCAGGACATCGCTGATTGGAACGCCGGAAAAATTCCGGTAGCTGTGATCCATCCGGCCGCAGCTGGCCATGGACTAAACCTGCAGACCGGTGGATCAACCCTAATCTGGTTTGGGCTGACCTGGTCTCTTGAGCTATACCAGCAGACCAACGCCCGCCTATGGCGTCAGGGTCAAAGCAGCAAAACCGTGATCATCCTACACCTTATCACAAAAGGCACCATTGACGAGCAGATCTTAAAAGCCCTATCTGAAAAGAACCTGACACAGCAATCACTGATTGATGCAGTGAAAGCTGATCTGAAAATCTGAGACAATCAATGACAATCCGAGGAAACTATTATTCGGAGGTACGATTATGGAACCCTATCAAAGTTTAGTCAATGCGCTTATTATTCAGGCAGTTAAAGACTACCGAAAAGCAATTCGATTTTTGAAGCATCATCCCCACACACCAGAGCTTGATAACGATCCTCAACAAAATACGCTGCGAGATAAAGTTATCAAAAATGAGAATGAACGAGATGCTGCTGAGCGCTTCTTTCGGTCTGGATGGTTTGAGATGCTCTCCTCCCTGGATGGCGAGGTTCTGTTAAAAAAGGTTTGTGAAATGGAGGAGGGCTGAGATGACCGCTTTGGATTTTTTAAGCCAAGCTTACCGGTTGGATCTTCGCATCGACAGTAAACTGGAACAGATTAATTCTTTAAATGAACTGGCGACAAAATGCACCGCTACCATCAGCGATATGCCCCGCAGCCCCAACCAGAGCATTTCTTCGATGGCGGATACCGTTGCAAAGATCGTTGACCTTCAAATAGAAATTGACCGGGACATTCATCAGTTGATCGACATCAAGCGGCGGATTGTTGCCAGCATTAAAGCTGTGGACAATAAGGAATTCCAGACGTTACTTGAGCTTCGGTTCCTTTGCGGTTGTACCTGGGAGGAAATTGCCATCAAGATGGGCTTTAGCATCCAGCACACCTATCGGATGCGTGATCGAGCTTTGAAGAAAATCGTCGTCAACGAAAGTGGAGAGTAAATGAGAGTTGATGTTAATACCCAATGTGGTATAATGGTATTGTGAAAAAAGTAGGCGCAGGCCACCACGGGAGAAATCTCATGGTGGCTTTTCTTATGCCCAAAACGAGGTGAACATTATGCCGAGAAAACCTAAGCGTCCCTGCAGCTACCCCGGTTGTAAAGAATTAACCAATGGCCGGTTCTGCGAGGAACACCAGAAATTATCGGAGCAACATTACAATAAGTATCAGCGTGACCCAGAGACCCGGAAACGTTACGGTTGGTCATGGAAGCGCATCCGTGATCGTTACATCAGAAACAATCCCCTTTGTGAGATGTGTTTAAAAAAAGGAAAGCTGACCCCAGCCCAGGAAGTTCATCATATCAAACCGTTGTCAAAGGGTGGTACCCATGACGAAAAGAACCTGATGGCGTTGTGCAGCAGCTGTCACTCCACCATCACGGCTCGGGAAGGTGGCCGGTGGGGGTAGTCAAATCGCTAAAACGTGTTGCAAATGCAACGGGCATGGGGGCACGTGCGAAAAGTCGCAATTTCAAGAGACCATATAGGAAAAAGCAAAGAAAGGACGGTGTATTCAGATGGCCAACGGTCACGGCGGTTCCCGAGTTGGAGCCGGAAAAAAGAAGAAAGCATTAGTGGATAAACTGATGGACGGTAACCCTGGTAAACGTAAACTGACGGTATTGGAATTTTCTGACACCGCCAAGCTAGAAGGCCAGGACATGCCGCCACCTAAAGAATATCTTAGCGCCACCCAGAAAAATGGCAAGCCGCTGATGGCGGCTGACGTTTATGAAATTACCTGGCAATGGCTGGCCGAACGGGGCTGCGCCCAACACGTTTCAGCGCAATTAATCGAGCAGTATGCCATGGCGGTGTCCCGTTGGATTCAGTGTGAAGAATCAATTACTGAGTTTGGCTTTCTGGCCAAGCATCCCACCACCGGGAATGCAATCCCATCACCCTTTGTTGCGATGTCTCAAAGTTTCATGAAATTGTCAAATAATCTCTGGTATCAGATATACCAGGTGGTCAAAGAAAACTGCGCCCAGGAATTTAAAGGCAGCAATCCCCACGATGACGTGATGGAACGACTGCTCACTGCTAGACGCGGTGAATAAAATTAGGAGGAACCAGAATGGATATTCAAAAAATACCGGTAAAGAAAATTAAACACGCAAAATATAACCCGAGGAAGAATCTCAAACCCGGTGATGCCGAGTATGAGAAGCTAAAGCGATCTATTAAAGAATTCGGTTACGTCGAGCCGGTCATCTGGAACCAGCGCACCGGCAACATCGTTGGTGGCCACCAGCGCTTTAAGGTACTGACCCAGTTGGGTGAAAAAGAAGTGGATTGCGTGGTTATGGATATGGATGATGAAAAAGAAAAGGCTCTAAATGTCGCCCTGAATAAGGTTTCCGGAGATTGGGATATGCCGCTGTTAACAGATCTGCTAAAAGATCTTGATGATAGCGGCTTTGATCTTTCCCTGACCGGTTTTGATCTGGCTGAAATCAATGAACTTTTTGAAGTGGCGTGTAAAAATGATGTTGATGAAGATCAATTTGATATTGATAAAGCACTGGAGGAAGATTCTTTTGTGCAACAAGGCGATGTGTGGCTTTTAGGCCGGCATCGCCTTTATTGTGGGGACTCCACAAATGAGGAAGATGTCAAAATACTGATGGACGGTAAATTGGCGAATCTTTGTATTACTGATCCTCCCTACGCCTGTAACTATACCGGTGGCACTGGAATGAAGATTATGAATGATAACCTCAAAGGAGAAGCTTTTTACAGCTTCCTGTTTTTGGCTATTAAGAATGCCTATAATTCTCTTGCCGATGGGGCGGCGATTTACATTTTTCATTCTGATGCAGAAAAGGTTAACTTCTTCAATGCCACGGTTAATGCAGGATTTCATTATTCAACCACTTGTATTTGGGTAAAAAATGCTCTGGTGCTTGGCCGAATGGACTATCAGATGCGGCACGAGCCGATTATCTATGCCTTTAAAGATACCACGAGGCACAAATTCTATGGTGACCGTAAGCAAACCACAATATGGGAATTTGATAAACCTTCGAAATCAAAGTTGCATCCTACAACAAAACCATTGCCACTTATTGCCTATCCGATGAAAAATTCATCTCAGACAAATGGCATCGTACTTGACTTGTTTGGAGGAAGCGGTTCTACGCTAATAACCGCTGAACAGCTAGATCGTATTGCCTTCCTTATGGAACTGGACCCCAAATATGCATCTGCAATTGTTAGAAGGTATACTGCTTACAACGGCGATACGAGCGATGT
The DNA here is from genome assembly GCF_002435675.1 of Acetobacterium sp. UBA5834. Lineage (NCBI taxonomy): Bacteria > Bacillati > Bacillota > Clostridia > Eubacteriales > Eubacteriaceae > Acetobacterium > Acetobacterium sp. UBA5834. The sequence continues at coordinate 28,346 of NZ_DJGY01000022.1, forward strand.
GTTTGTTATTCGCAACGGCAAAAAATTAGATTGCAAGGATATCTATATACCAACAGAAAATGATTTAGTGTTAAAAGATGTCCGTGTTGATAATACGCAGAAAGGGAGAAAAAAAGGCAGCAGTGATGAGTAATATTTGTTACCGATTTCCAGCCGGAGAAGACGTTGGTTACGGCCAACTTCCAGATGGGACAGAGTTTAAGTTTGACGCTATTTATCATGAGAAAATAAAAGATGTAAAATTTTACCGAAGTGAAAAAAATGCACCCAATAGAAGAACTTACATCGTTGACCGCTGCGGCAAAAAAATCCATGCGTATTTACTTGGTGAAACACAAGGTTATGAAGTGGATCATATTAACCTGGACACCTTTGATAATCGAATGTGTAATCTTAGAGTGTGTACGCATCAGCAAAACCAATGCAATCAGCCGTTGCAGAAGAATAATACTTCTGGAATTACTGGGGTAAGTTTTTATGCACCCAGAAATAAGTACCGGGCAAGAATCAAAATCTGTCAGCATGATATTCATCTTGGATATTATGAAACCTTTGAAACGGCAGTCCAGGCACGAAATATAGGTATGGCATGTATGTTTGGAGAATATGGGATTTACAATGATACAGGAAATCCTTCTAAATGGTTAATCGAAAAAGTCATAAATATCTGTAAACGCTTTGTGAATTTATCAATTTGCGAAGCGTTTATTTTATCAGTAAGCGCTACAACGAAACCGTCAATTCCAATCAAAGAATTTCAGTTCTGCGAAAGAAGAAGGCCTTCCCGTATACTGGACTTTTACCGGTCGAATAACTCACCAACTTTGCAAAATACGACTTGCTAATTAGTACCTTTTGAGTCAGGAAGCAAGCGACCAGGAAGAAGTTGCAAAATACGACTTGCTAATTAGTACCTTTTGAGTGATATATAGACACAACAAAACTACATTTAAAGGAGATAAGATCATGAAAAAAGGTACATTACTTACAATCGGAAACGGAAAGAAAATCTATCAGGTGGTTGGCCGCTATGGTAAAGACATTGTCCTTGCGGCCACGAGCGAAAATGGTGATGAAGTGTTAATCTATGGACCTACAGAACTACAGGGGCTGATTGATGAAAAGCGCTTTGAACTGGTTGTCGAAGGTAAAATGAAATGTGGTGGCAAGAAATGAAACCTCAAAATTTAGCACCTGTCAAAAAAGGCGATCGAGTTCGGCTGATTTACATGTATGACCCTTACTCGACTCTGCCTGAAGGGGCCACTGGTACCGTGGACTGTATCGACGACATCGGCACCATTCACGTTTCATGGGATTGTGGCAGTCGCCTTGGGTTAATCGCTGGGGTTGATTCCTGGTTGGTGATTGAGAGCAGCAGTGCAGACGAAGGGGCGAAAGGTGAAAGACCATGACAAAAAAATACCAATTTACAGACTGTGATCGAAAAATCTTAGTAGCAGCCATTGGTGAAATCCTCCAGGTTCAGCCCGTCTACCAAGGGGTGCCATCCTTTGCCTACACCATTGGCGACTTTGAAGTTGATAAGCAAGGTACCCTGATTGTTGCTGAAGCGACTGCTGAAACGGCGGTAAATAGCCTACTTGAAAGCCTGCGGATAAGTGGATTCATGTATGAAATAGAAAAAACAAAAACTGAAATCCAAACCGAAGTCGAAACCCAAACTGATACCGAAAACCATGACATCCTGACCATTGAAATGCCTAAGGAAGGCTTCACCGATGAAGCCATGACTAACCTTGAAAACCTGATCAAAGGCAAAGGTGAGCTGATTAAAAAAGCCCTTGGCGTTGAAGCCCTACCGGTTGAGCTGTCCGTTGATACCATTTCCTTCCCCTGGTTTAAAGCCGATGCTGATCCCGAAGCCATCCAGGCCTACACCCGGTTCATTGCCGCCATTTGTGAGATGGCCAAAACGCAAAAGCGCATCTCGGCTACAGTAAAGACCGTCAACAATGAAAAGTATGCCTTCCGGTGTTTCCTGCTGCGGCTTGGCTTTATCGGGGATGACTACAAAACCAACCGCAAGATTCTGCTATCAAAGCTGTCAGGCAGTTCGGCTTTTAAAAGTGGTAAAAAAGCCGACACGGAGTAATTCTTTTGTGTTTCTTCCGAATTGACTTGCTATTAATGTCGTTTAGAGTGATATATGTACATGCAAACGGAACAAATACACTTTAAAGGAGAAGGAAACAATGTTAAGAGCAAAATTCGGAATCGAGATTGAATTTACCGGGATTACCAGAGAAAAGGCCGCAGAGATTGCCGCCAGCTTCCTAAACGGCACCTACGAGGAAGGTGGTACCTACTACGACACCAAAAAGGTCACTGCCCCGGATGGCCGGGTGTGGAAGTTCATGAGCGATGGCAGCATCAACTGCCAACGCAAATCACAAGGCCGCAGGGTCGCCGCTGGCAGAGACTACAGCGTTGAGCTGGTCAGCCCGATTCTTTCCTATCGGGATGACATTGCTACCCTGCAGGAGCTGGTGCGGCGGCTCAGACGCGCAGGAGCCTTTACCAACAGCTCCTGCGGTATCCACATCCATCTGGATGGCAAAGACCACTCACCCCGCAGTATTAAAAATTTCATCAACATCATCGCCAGCAAGAACGACCTTTTTTACAAAGCCCTGGAGATTGCTCCTCAGCGCATGGTCTACTGCAAAAAGATGGATGGCATCCTGATTGAAAAACTGAAAAAACAGAAGCCTACTACCATGGCCGAGCTTGAAGATATCTGGTATGACGGCTACAACGACAGCCGCCGGACTCACTACCACAACAGCCGCTACCATTTCCTGAACCTGCATAGCTTTTTTACCGGCCACCACACAGTCGAGTTACGGGGCTTCAACAGCATCCTCCACGCCGGAAAAATCAGAAGCTACATTGTTTTGGCCCTAGCCATCAACAACCAGGCCTTAACCCAAAAATGCGCTTCTGCCAAGAAGCCCCAGGTTGAAAATGAAAAGTTTGCCATGCGCACCTACTTAAACCGCATCGGCTTTATCGGTAGCGAGTTTGCCAACTGCCGTGAGCACTTAACTGCGGCCCTTACCGGCTCGGCAGCATGGCGGTATGGGGTGGCATGAGCTGCCCCCGGTTTAAAAGGAGGAAAAAGACATGAAGAATAAACTGTATTTGGCCTATGGCTCGAACTTAAATCTGGCCCAAATGACCAAACGTTGCCCCACTGCCCGGGTTGTCGAAACACTTACCCTCAACGGCTACCAACTGCTGTTTAAAGGCCCCCACGATGGCGCTGTGGCCACTATTGAACCCCAACAAGGCAGCCGGGTGCCTGTGCTGGTCTGGAAAATCACCCCCGAAGATGAAGCCGCCCTGGACCATTACGAAGGCTGGCCGATTCTTTATCGAAAAGAAACCATCACCGTCGCTATCGGTAAACGGCTTACCAAAGCCATGGTTTATTTGATGAACGAGAACCGGCCCTTGGGGCTGCCAAGCTGTTACTACTACAGCGTCATTCTGGAAGGCTACAAAGCAGCCGGGTTTGATCTTGGCATCTTGCGGCAGGCGGTCAGTGATTCAACCGAAATTTATACGGAATAGTAGCAATAAAATAATATAGTGTGCTTTAAAGGCGATATAACTTGCTATTAGTGTCACTTAGAGTTAATATGTACACAATAAAGAAAAGGAGGCAAACGCCATGAAAGAAGAAAGAATTAGCCAAAAAGACTACGAGAACCTTTTGAAAATCGCCAAACAAACACTACCGGCGATCAGAGAAAGAGGAGACCTTGAAACAAGGGACCACGATGCAGAAGACTTCATTGAAACCTCGGTTTGGAGCCTTAAGGAAGCCTTGATACAGGCTTTTGAAAGCGGAAGAAAACAAAAATAACAAGCTTCAGAAAAAGGCTGAAAACTAGCCTTTTTCTCGTAGCGATTATTGTCCTTTGAATTGAATATAAACTTTATACGCAGCTCTGCAAGGGGGTGCTTTTTTGTTGTCTTTTTTTATCGGCAACGAGGAAAGGGAAAAACATGGATCTTGAAATAGGAACCATGGGTACCGCTGTGGCCCAATTACAAAACGATTTGAATTTCTGCGCTTATGACGCTGGACCGGTTGATGGCGACTTCGGAAGGAAAACCGAGGAAGCCGTACTGGCGCTGCAAGCCTATCATGGTTTAGAACAGGATGGCATTTATGGCGACCAATCCGATGCCGCCCTAATGGGAGAAGTCCGGATAATTCAGGAAGCGCTAACAAAACATGGCTACCACCTCGCAATCGATGGCGCTGTCGGCTCAGAAACCCTGGCGGCCATCACAGATTTTCAGAAAAAGAATGGGCTGACTGTTGACAGGATTGTTGGCAACGAAACCCTGAAATCTCTAGGTATTGAAATACCTCGGGCTGTCAATCAGTCAGAAACGGTTGTACCTTCACCAACGGTTAAACCGCTGCCAGCCGGAAACGGCAAGGGTCAGTTGGTCTGCATCAACCCCGGCCATGGTGGATCCGATCCCGGAGCCTGCGGCAACCTGCAGGAGAAGGACATGAACCTGGTGGTGAGCCTGAGACTGGGTCAACTGCTGCAGGAACGGGGCTTTGAAGTCGTTTACACCCGAGTCGATGATCGCTGGATGGCTTTGAGTGACCGTCCAGCCATTGCCAATGCCAACAATGCCGATATTTTTGTCAGTATCCATCACAATGGATCAGCCAGTCCAGAATCCAGTGGTACCCTGGTCATTTGTTACCCCGGTAGTACCAATGGATTAAGACTGGCACAGCTGGTGCTCAATGGGATGTGCAATCGCATGGGGTTAAGCAACCGTGGGATTATCCAGCGTGATGATTCTGATGTCACTTACTCCCTGATGCCAGCAATTATCACCGAAGGGATGTTTGCCACCTCACCCAGCGACTGTCATTTCTTTAGTAATGGTGGTGCGGAGCTGGAAGCTCAAGGAATTCTAGAAGGAATCCTGGCCTATTTTAACAATTAAGAACATCAGTATTTCAAAGAAAGGAGCTGGCCACCATGCGCCATTTGGATATTTATCAGCAAACCCTGTTTAAAAAAGAAACTTCTATCTACGATCAAAACCGAGCCGATCTGGCGGTTTCATTTATCAATTGCCTTAAGCATACCAAAGGCCAATGGCATGGCCAGCCCTTTGAATTGATTGATTGGCAGGAGCAGATCATCCGGGATGTCTTTGGGATTCTAAAACCCAATCAGGCCCGGCAGTTTAACACCGCCTACATCGAGATCGCTAAGAAGCAGGGGAAGCAGTTGGCGCTTGATACAATTATTCCAACGCCGAACGGTTATACAACAATGGGTGATATTGCCGTTGGTGATACTGTTTTTGACGAGAAGGGCCAGCCTTGCTGTGTGGTTGCAAAAAGTAAGATCGATTTTTTCGAACAAGCTTATCGTATTACATTTAAAGATGGTGAAGTTATTGAAGCAGGGGAAAACCATCAATGGGTAGGGGAATACACTTATGGCAAACGCAAGAAGCGGATGATGACAACCGGTGAAATTTTTCGCATGCCCAAAGATAAAGGGTGTACTCGTTTTAGAATTCCGGTTGCCGATTGCATCAAAAACGACACGGCTGACTTGCCAATAGAGCCATATTTGATGGGTTATTGGCTTGGTAACGGCAATGCCGTCAAACCTGAAATCACGATAAAAACCGAAGACGTCGCCGGTGTGCTAAAGCATATCATCCCCTTTTACGAAGTCGTCAGCACGTGGAAAAATGTCGGTGATAGTCTGGTTTTTCGGATACCCGCACTCAGACCAATACTATTAAAAAGCTATCACGAAAAGGTAATACCGATTGATTATTTACGTTCTTCGAAAGAGCAACGAATACGATTGCTTTGGGGACTGATGGATTCCGATGGTTCGATCAATGTTAAAGGCCAGGCGATTTATACATCAACCGAAAAAGCCTTATCAGAAAGCGTCAGCGAGTTGTTATGGGGTTTGGGAATTAAAAATGCGATTACCGTTGCACCCTCAACGCAAAGAAAAGATTGGAGACAAAAAAGTAAAGAATGTGGCAGAATTGCCACCGGAGAAACACTATACTATGTAAAATTCACCGCTTTTAGTGACATTTCGGTCAGCGGATTGTATCGGAAACAAGCCAGATCTGTAAAGCGAAACCCTGAAACACGAAGTCACTACCGATACATCGATAAAATTGAGCCCATAACCAATAACGGAATGCAGTGCATTCAAGTGGATAGTCCGTCTCATCAATATCTGGTGGGGCGCTCTTTTTTGCCAACCCATAACAGTGAACTGGCGGCTGCGGTAGCCCTGCTCTTAACCTGTGGCGACTACGAGCATGGCGGTGAAATCTACGGCTGTGCTTCGGATCGTCAGCAAGCCTCGATTGTTTTTGATGTGGCCGTCGATATGGTCGATCAATGTCCAGCCCTTAAATCCCGAATCAAACCAATCTTATCCCAAAAGCGACTGGTCTATAAACCGCTGGGTAGCTTCTACCAGGTATTGTCTGCGGAAGCATATACCAAGCATGGACTTAACGTCCACGGCGTTGTCTTTGACGAATTACATGCCCAACCTAATCGAAATCTCTATGACGTCATGCTCCATGGCTCCGGTGATGCCCGAAAGCAACCCCTCTACTTTTTAATCACCACCGCTGGAACCGATCGACATTCCATTTGCTGGGAAGTCCATCAGAAAGCCGAGGATATTTTGGCTGGACGGAAGATTGATCCCACCTTTTATCCAGTAATTTATGGTGCTGGAGAAAATGAGGACTGGACCGATCCCAAGGTCTGGCAAAAAGCCAATCCATCAATGGGCATCACCGTTGACATCGAAAAGATCCAGGTTGCATGTGAAAATGCCAAGGAAAACCCGGCTGAAGAGAACCTTTTCCGACAGTTGCGACTCAACCAATGGGTCAAACAATCCGTCCGGTGGATGCCGATGGAGAAGTGGGATCAGTGCGATCAGATGATCGAACCGGACGATTTGCTTGGCCGAGAATGCTATGGCGGCCTGGATCTTTCCAGCTCGATTGACATCACCGCCTTTGTCTTGGTCTTTCCCCCGAAGTATGATGATGAGAAATATGTCATCATGCCCTTTTTCTGGATTCCTGAAGAAAACATCGAACAGCGAGTCCGTCGGGATCACGTCCCATACGATGTGTGGGAAAAGCAAAATCATATGCAGACCACTGAAGGAAATGTCGTTCATTACGGTTTTATCGAAAACTTCATTGACGCATTGGGCACCAGGTATAACATCAGAGAAATCGCCTTTGACCGCTGGGGCGCGGTTCAGATGGTGCAAAACCTGGAAGGATTAGGTTTTACCGTCGTTCCCTTTGGACAGGGATTTAAGGATATGTCGCCACCAACAAAAGAGCTCATGAAACTGACGCTGGAGGAGAAGATCGCTCATGGCGGACACCCAGTTCTGAGATGGATGATGGACAACATCTTTGTTCGGACTGATCCGGCGGGAAACATCAAACCGGATAAAGAAAAATCCACTGAGCGGATTGATGGCGCCGTGGCCACCATTATGGCGCTGGACCGGGCAATACGCTGCGGTGGGAATATGGGTGGCAGTGTTTATGATGAGCGAGGGATATTAGTTCTATAGTTGTTTGCAAATTATTCTTGACAAAATTCCACAATAGGAATACAATAAAGACAATTCCAGATAAGGAACATATAAAGAATACATTTGCGAAGGAGATTAAATTTGGAAAAGGAACGATATGCATCTGTTCGACCTAATGCTGAATTACTAATAATTTTTGAATCAATTAAAAGAGTTGAGTGTGCACAGGATAGAGATAGACAAGCAATTTTTGACAGAGCAATGCGATATGTTGTTGGTTTAAAGGATAAGAATATCCTTAAGAGCATCATGAGAAAAAAAACGGAGGTCATAAAAATAGAAGACATACCTGCATCTTTGAAAGTGAGGGTTAATGAAGAATTATTTGAAAAAACAGTTAAAGTATTTCGTGAAGTTTTCAAAATTGAGAGAGTAAAAACCCGTTATCTTATGGAAGTGACATTGATGGCTTATTTGAGTTACATTGAAAAAGAAATGAATTTTTCTAATGAACCAGAAAAAAACAAAATTGATATTTTACATCCCATTAGGATTAAACTTGAAGAATGGATTAATTATGAGATTAATAGCCCCAAATGTTCCTATGCAGGAAATGAAACGGTTCATGATATTTTTAGAGCTTTGAACGATACTGATTGTAAATTGACGGGTGGGAATTTATTAGCTGATACCATATTTTCTCTTTGGAACCCATTAAAAATGGTGTTAGATTTTTTGAATTCAGGAGAAACGTTTTACAAAATTGATAAATATGGATCAGATAAGAATTTTTATTTAAAAAAGATAAAAAATAATCTTGATAAATATTTACCTGTCGAAAACGAGCTGGTTAAAGAATTATGTATATTTGCTAAATTGTCAATGCAAAGGGAAAATGTCATGCTTTTACCAGATAGAAAGATGCAATCAAGAGGAAAATGTTTTTTAGATCAAATGCCCAAAACGCTTTTTGAGTGTTTTGGTAACGGAAAGTATGCTTCATACTTTCAAACAGAGGATGTCACATCGTGGATTAAAAGAGAAAAGCTTGAAATGTTTTTTTATGATAATGAAGTTGATAAAGATAAGATTAAGCCACTAATTAAAAGAATGAAAGCCAATGAATTTGAATGGTTAAAAGATGGAGAAGAATTACATGAAATGATTAAAAGCTTTAACAACATTTTAATATTGAGACAGACGGAATTTAATAGATAATGAATTTATTTATAATTAAGGCATCTCACCCGAGGTGCTTTTTTTACGCCCATTTTTAAGGAGGAACCCATGAGTCGATTAAGAGACCTATTCCATTCCCGCGATAAGCCAAAAAATTATCTGGATAACAACCCCTTCAGTTTTTTCTTCGGTGGAACAACCGCTGGGAAAACCGTCAATGAACGAACAGCCATGCAGACGACAGCCGTATACTCCTGTGTGCGGATCCTGGCCGAAACCATCGCCAGCTTACCGCTTCATACCTATCATTACACTGACAATGGCAAAGAAAAAGCTGAGGAGCATTCTTTATATCGGCTCCTCCAACATGAACCAAACCCTGAGATGACTTCTTTCGTGTTTCGAGAAACACTGATGAGTCATCTTTTGCTTTGGGGCAATGCTTATGCTCAGATTATTCGGGATGGAAGGGGACAGGTGTTGGCGCTGTATCCCTTAATGCCAGACAAAATAACGGTTGATCGAGCCGCCAATGGTGAGCTTTTTTACAAATATCAGAGTGATAAGGGCGAAGTGGTGATGCGAAAAGAAATGGTTCTGCATATTCCTGGCCTTGGTTTTGATGGTTTAATCGGTTATTCACCGATAGCCATGGCCAAAAACGCCATCGGGATGGCCATTGCCACCGAAGAGTATGGTTCTAAGTTTTTTTCCAATGGAGCAAATCCCGGGGGTGTTTTGGAGCATCCTGGGGTGGTCAAAGATCCCAAACGGGTCCGGGAAAGCTGGAACTCGGTCTATCAGGGCAGCAGCAACGCCCATCGGATCGCCGTTTTAGAAGAAGGGATGCGGTTTACCTCCATAGGAATCCCCCCGGAACAGGCCCAGTTTCTGGAAACCCGCAAGTTTCAGATCAATGAAATCGCCCGGATTTTCAGGATTCCACCCCATATGATTGGAGATTTGGAGAAGTCCAGTTTTTCCAATATTGAACAGCAGTCGCTGGAGTTTGTCAAATATACCCTGGATCCCTGGGTGATTCGCTGGGAACAATCGATGCAGAAAGCCCTGCTGAGTGACAGCGAAAAAAGCCAATACTTTATCCGCTTCTCGGTGGATGGTTTATTACGTGGGGATTACGCTTCCCGCATGGCCGGGTATGCCACCGGGCGACAAAACGGCTGGCTATCCACCAATGATATCCGGGAGCTGGAAAACCTCAATCGGATCCCTGAAGATTTAGGTGGCGATCTTTACCTGATTAACGGTGCCATGACAAAACTAGAAGATGCTGGTGCCTTTGCAAATACCAACACAAATGAAAGTGAGGAAACAAATGAAGAAATTTTGGAATTGGATTAAAAATGAAGATGGTTCACGGACCCTGTACCTTAATGGTGCCATTGCGGAGGAAAGCTGGTTCGGTGACGAAATAACCCCCAAGCAGTTTAAATCAGAACTTGTCTCCGGTGAAGGCGACATTGATATCTGGATTAACAGTCCCGGAGGTGATTGTATTGCGGCCAGTCAAATTTACAACATGCTGATGGACTATAAGGGAAACGTCACGGTCAAGATTGATGGGATTGCGGCCAGTGCTGCCTCTGTCATTGCCATGGCCGGAACAACGGTCAAAGTCTCACCGACAAGTTTGATGATGATTCACAACCCCTTGACGGTGGCGATTGGCGACAGCACGGAAATGAAAAAAGCCATTCAAATGCTCGATGAAGTGAAGGAAAGCATTATCAATGCCTATGAGCTTAAAACCGGCCAACCCCGGGCGAAACTGTCAAAGCTGATGGATGGTGAGACATGGCTTAATGCCAATAAAGCGTTGGAACTTGGTTTTGCCGATGAGATGCTCTTTGAGAGAAACGAGACACAGGATGACGTGATGAATTACAGTTTTTCCCGGCAGGCAGTGACCAACTCCCTGCTAGATAAGCTGATACCCCAACCAATAACCCCTGTAGGAATACCGATCGACGTGTTTGAGACACGATTAAATTTGATTAAATAAGTGGAGGAAACTGATATGAAAAGAATTTTAGAATTACGTGAAAAACGGGCCAAAGTCTGGGAAGATGCGAAAAAATTCCTGGATGAAAAAAGAAATCAGGATGGTCTGCTTGCAGCTGCCGATATTGAAGTCTATGAAAAAATGGAAGCCGATGTGGTAAATCTCGGTAAGGAAATCGATCGTCTGGAGCGTCAACAGACCTTGGATTTGGAGTTTGCAAAACCGATCAATACTCCGATTACCGGGAAACCCGACGGAATGACTGAGCCCAGAACCGGTCGTGGCAGCGATGAGTACGCGGCATCCTTCTGGAATGCCATGCGCAATAAGAGCCTGAGCTTTGAAATTACCAATGCGCTGCAAATAGGCAGTGACAGTGAAGGTGGTTATCTGGTTCCCGATGAGTTTGAACGCACCTTGGTGGAAGGTCTGGAAGAAGAAAACATCTTTAGAACCATGGCCAAAGTCATCGCGACTTCCAGTGGGGACCGAAAAATCCCAGTTGTGGCCACTAAAGGATCCGCATCCTGGATAGAAGAAGAAGGAGCAGCTCCGGAGAGCGATGATTCGTTTGGACAGGTTTCCATCAGTGCCTATAAACTGGGAACCCTGCTTAAAGTATCTGAAGAACTATTAAATGATTCCATCTTTAACCTGGAAGCCTATATTGCCAAGGAGTTTGCCCGTCGGATCGGAGCTAAAGAGGAAGAAGCGTTTTTTATCGGGGATGGTGTCGGCAAACCAACCGGGATCTTCAATGCCACTGGCGGTGCCCAGGATGGGATCACGGCGGCCAGTGCCACCGCCATTACGGTGGATGAGATTATGGATCTGTTTTATGCCCTTAAATCTCCCTATCGGAAAAGTGCCACCTTTATTCTCAATGATGCCACCGTTAAGGCCATCCGCAAACTCAAAGATGGCAATGGCAACTATATCTGGCAGCCATCGATTACCGCAGGAACCCCGGATACGATTCTCAACCGCCCCGTTAAAACCTCGGCCTATGTTCCAAACATCGCCGCGGGCGCTAAAACCATCGCTTTTGGTGACTTTAGTTATTATTGGGTAGCAGATCGCCAAGGCCGGTCTTTTAAGCGGCTCAATGAGCTTTATGCCACCACTGGCCAGGTCGGCTTTATGGCCACTCAGCGGGTTGATGGCAAGCTGATCTTACCAGAAGCCATTAAGACCCTGAAACAAAAGGCATAGGTGGACCATGAGTTATACGACAAAGAACTATACAACCGACGGCGGCGATAAAACTGTGATTAGCGGCACCCTCGACATTAAAGAGGGTGCTATTTTATTGGGTTTACCCCAAGCCGCCAATCAAGCCGATAGCTCCGCTACGACCATTGCGGGACTGGTGACAGATTTTAATGTCCTGCTTGCAAAGCTTAAAGCAGCCGGTTTAATGAAAACTGAATAATGAAATGAGGTGGCAGACATGCAGACACTCCTGGAAAAAGTCAAAGCCAATCTGATTCTTGACCACAACGAGGATGATGCGCTTCTACAAAATCTAATCTTTACTGCCACAGCATATGCGGAAAGCTATCAGAAAAAGGAAGATGGCTTTTATGCAAAGCATGATATGCATCCCACCACCGAACAGGCGGTGATTATGCTGTCCTCCCATTTCTATGAAAGCCGGGATGGCAGCACCGGGGGCTTTTTTGCTGACAATGTTCAGGCCAGCAGCCAGGTTTGGTTAGTGGTCAATGGACTGCTTAGCATGAATAAAGATTGGCAGGTGTAACATGAGTTTTGGAAAAATGAATACCATGATCGATCTGATCACCACCCAGCCGATCAAGGATGCGGAAGGGTTTGCAAACAAAGGCGATACCACCATTGCATCGGTGCGAGCCTACAAAGAAGATCGCCATGGCAATGAAAGCTGGAAAAACAGAGCCATTTTTACCAAAGCTTCGGCACTTTTTAGATTTAGAGCCATTCCCGGCATTGCTGTTAAAACCAACATGATAATCGTCTGCGATACCGGACGCTACAACATCGTCTCTGCTGAGGATGTAAAAAATCGAGGGATGTACACCGAAGTGCTCTGTGAAAGGATGGAAACCAGTGGCTAAAATTACGATCAAAATGCCGGACGATTTTCTGCTTAAGATCTCTGCCCTGGCTGAAAAGTCCGATGAAATCATTCCGAGAGTTTTGAAAGCCGGTGGTGATGTCGTACTTGAAAAAGTCAAAAGTAATCTCAGTGCGGTCATTGGCAGTGAAACGAAACTTAAGAGTCGCTCCACCGGCGAGCTGGAAGCGGCCCTGGGGATATCCCCGGTGAAAAAAGACAGTGTTGGTAATTACAATCTTAAAATCGGCTTTTCCGAACCCCGATCCGGTGGTGAAAGTAATGCCAAGATCGCCAATATTCTGGAATACGGCAAAAGCGGCCAATTACCGAAGCCTTTTCTCAAACCGGCAAAAGCTAAGTCGCGAAAGGCTTGTGTTGAAGCGATGAAAAACAAACTAGAAAGTGAGATCGAAAGCCTATGAACAGTCTAATCGAACTCAATCAGATCATTAGTGGACTCAATATTTCGGTGGAAACCGGGAAATTTTCGGAAGAACCCGCCTATGAGTATATGGTGGTAACCCCGCTGACTGATACCTTTGCACTCTATGGCGACGATCTACCCCTGCGGACGGTTGAGGAAGTGCGGATTTCGATCTTTTGTAAGAATAATTACATTGCTTTAAAAAACAGACTCATTAAAAGTCTGCTCAATTCAGGCTTTGTCATTACCGATCGGCGCTATGTCGGTCATGAGGATGACACCGGCTATTACCATTATGCCATCGATGTGGCAAAAGACTATGAAGTGGAGGAAGAATAATGGCACAAATAGGACTTAAATATCTCATCTGTTCAAAACTGACAGAAACCGAAACCGACACCACCTATGCAGAAGGTCGAATTATGGCCTATGCGATTAAAGCGGATATGAATATCGAGGTCAATGAAGGGGTGCTACGCGGCGATGACCGGATTATTGAAAATGTCAAAGAGTTTAAATCCGGGAAGCTGACTCTCAACGGGGATCATCTCGATTATGAAACCCGTGCTCTGATTCTCGGACATACCCTAACCACCATTGAAAGCGGCACCAATAAAAAAATGACTGCCAAAGGCTCTGATGATGGGGCTTTTGTGGGAGTCGGCTTTTATGCCACCAGTATTAAAAATAACATCCGTGGTTTTCGAGCGATCTGGCTCACCAAGGTAAAATTCGGAGTCCCCTCTGAGAGTATGGAAACGCGTGGTGAAGCCATCAACTTCCAGACTCCGACCATTGAAGGAACGATCCTGACCAATGTTTTAGATGTCTGGAAAGAAGAAGCCACCTTCCCGACTGAGGCTGAAGCAAAGACCTGGCTAAATACCATGGCCAGTATTGGAGTGACACCATGATGATGGATACTGATCGAACAGCCGTCGTTACAATCGGTGGCGTGGAATATCCGCTTATTTTTACCACCAAAGCCACCAAGGAAATCGCCAAACGTTATGGCGGCCTTGCCAATCTGGGTGAAACCCTAATGAAGAATGAAAACTTTGAAATGGCGCTGGATGAGGTAACCTGGCTGATCGCTCTGCTGGCCAACCAAAGCATCCTGATTCATAATCTTCAGAATGACGAAAAGAAACCGTTACTCACCGAAGAAGCCGTCGAGCTGTTAACCACCCCGCTTGAGCTGGCTGATTATAAAAATGCCATCACCGAAGCCATGATCAACGGAACCAAACGCCATATTGAAAGTGAGGATAATACTTTTGATGGTGAACCCCTAAAAAACGTGAAAGTCGAGTAGATGATGACGCTTTGTTTACTCGACTTTTATATTATGGAACCGTCCATTTAAACCGATCAGAAGAACAGGTTTGGTTGATGCCCCTGGGTCATCTGCTTGATCTTTGGACCTGTCATAAACAGTTCTTGGGGATCGAGAAATCGAAACGAGAATGGACCATTGATGAGATTGTTCCATAAGATATTTAGTGTTTTAATCTTAATGATCATCGTTCATATGGTGGTTTTTTCATGCCTGAAATCAAGGAGGTGATGCATTGTGGCAGATAATTTTGGCTTAAAAATTGGGGTTGAAGGCGAAAAAGAGTTTAAGAACGCCCTCCGGGATATCAATCAATCTTTTAAGGTGCTAGGCAGTGAAATGAAGCTGGTCGAGTCCCAGTTTGACCGACAGGATAAAAGTATCGAAGCGGTCACCGCCCGGAACCAGCTGTTAAACAAAGAAATGGATGCGCAGAAGGATAAGATCAAGGCCCTGGAAAAAGCTCTGGACAATGCCGCCACCTCCTTTGGTGAGAATGATCGCCGTACCCAAAACTGGGCGATCCAACTCAACAACGCCAAAGCGCATCTCAATGGGCTGGATCGGGAAATCAGGAAAAATGAAAAAGCCCTGACTGAAATCGCAGATGAGTTTGATGATGCCGAAAAACAGGCCGAACAGTTCGGCAAGTCCCTTCATGATACTGCCACTAAAGCAGAAAGCTCCGGCGGTAAATTTAGTGCGTTAGGCGGGACGCTAAAAGGCATCGGTATCGCCATGGGCACAGCTTTTGTCGCCGTTGGTACCGCAGCCGTTTCCTCGGCCAAATCTTTAACCGATATGACAGTAGGAGCCGCCGCCTATGCCGATGAAATCCTGACAACGGCTACGGTAGCCGGAGTATCGGCTGAAAGCCTGCAAGCTTACAAATATGCCGCAGAGCTGGTGGATGTCTCGATGGAAACGCTCACTGGCTCCATGGCCAAACAGATCCGGTCGATGTCCTCAGCTCGGGATGGTTCAGCCGATATGATCGAAGCCTATGGCCGTTTGGGGGTGGCCATTTCCAATGCAGATGGCTCGCTCCGTAATGGCGAAGACGTTTATTGGGAGACCATCGATGCCCTTGGCAAAATGGAAGAAGGGGCTGAGCGGGATGCCCTGGCCATGAAGATTTTCGGGAAATCAGCCCAGGAATTAAATCCACTGATTGCCCAGGGATCGGCAGGAATTGCTGAACTTACCGACGAAGCCAAACGGATGGGCGCTGTGCTGAGTGATGAAACCCTGGCCCAGCTGGGGAAATTTGACGACAGTGTCCAACGCTTAAAATCCGGCAGCGATGCAGCCAAGAATGCCCTCGGCACGGTGCTGCTGCCCCAGCTTCAGATCCTGGCCGATGAGGGTGTGGCTCTGCTGGGTGATTTTACCAAAGGCCTTCAAGATGCTGGCGGCGACTTTACCAAAATATCCCAGGTCATTGGCAGTACCGTTGGCGGGATTGCCGATATGGTTCTGAGTAATATGCCAGCGGTGGTACAGGTTGGGATGGATATTGTTGGGGCGGTTGGCAGTTCACTACTTGCTAATCTGCCGATGCTGATTGATACCGCCAACCAATTAATCTTCACTCTTTTAGAGGGTCTGATCTCAGCCCTGCCGCAACTCACCGATGGCGCTCTGCAACTGGTGCTGGCTTTAACCCAGGGGATTCTCGATAATCTTCCGGCTATTTTAGAAAGTGCCATGGTGATGGTGGCCACCCTGATTACCGGGATCGCTGAGGCGCTGCCAGAACTGGTACCAAAGATCGTCGAGTGTGTCATCCTGATGGCTCAAACCCTGATGGATAACGCAGGGCTCTTAATTGAAGCCGCATTAGCTTTAATCATGGGATTGGCTCAAGGGCTGATCAACGCTTTACCGATTTTGATTGAAGCCCTACCGCAATTGATCAATTCGTTTATCAACTATTTTGTCAATAACCTACCACTGATTATTGAAACCGGGATCAACTTAATCATATCCCTGGTCACCGGACTGATTGCCGCCATTCCCACACTGATTGCGGCGCTGCCTGAAATTATTATCGCTCTCGTGAGCGGTCTAGGACAGGCAGCTGAGGCGATCTATGATGTGGGGATCAACATCGTCAAAGGCTTATGGGACGGGATCATGTCCATGGGACAGTGGCTTTCAGATAAGGTCACCGGTTTCTTTGGTGGCGTTACGGACGGTGTCAGAAATCTCTTAGGGATGCACTCACCATCGACAGTGTATGCGGATATTGGAGAAAACATGGGTGCTGGCGTTGGGATTGGTTTTGTCAGAAAAATGGCGACGGTCACCCGCGATATGCTCGGTGCCATTCCCACCACCTTGGATGTAAATACCCAATCAAACGGGTTAACCGGGAGAACATCAGCTGGAAACAGCTCAACCGGTATGCTGGATGGTGGCAGTACCGCACCGATTTATATCTACACCACTGTCGAGCTGGATAAAAAAGCAGTGGGCCATTCCATCACCCCGATTGTTTCTCGGGATCTGGCCTTTAGTTTGAGAGGAGGTAAAATCTGATGGCAGTTTGTGACATTACCAATGCTTCCGGGGCAGTCTTACTATCAACCTTCAATGCGACCTATGCCAACAGTCTTTATACGCCGGGTGATTACAGCCCATCTTATTTCTGGCCGGAAAATGCTGCGAAGCCGATCTATTTTAAAACCAAAGAACGATTCAGCAAGCTGGCTGTGGAATGCTATTTTAAAAATGGCAAGCTCACCGATATTGAAGCGTTAAAAAAAGCCCTGAAAAAATGTGTGGTGACCATTAACAATCGCTTTATTGAAGGCCAAAGCTTTGACTGTATGTTGGTAAGCACCCAGATCAATCAAGTCTCAAGCCGCCATTATAGTGCTGTGTTTGTTTTTGATTGTGTGATGATAACCACTGGGTAGAAAAAGGTGAAATGATGATATTAAGCTTACTCAATCAAAACAAAACGCCGATTGGTGAACTGGACCAGCTGGATAATTGTTATATCACGGAACTGCTGGAAACCGGCGAAGATACCCTATCCTTCGAAATCTATGTCAAACATCCGCTGTATAAAGATCTGATCGAAGAGAACCTGATTTTGACCGATCATAACCGCTATGTCATAAAAAGTATTGATGAACGGGGCCAAACCACCATCATCGGTTGTAGTTTGGATTTATCGGACTTTATGGTGGCCGGTTATCATCAGTTTCTATTAGAAGATATCACCCTGACTGGACTTTTGACCCAGCTACTTGTTGGGACAAGCTGGACGGTTACTGGTGCTGAAAATATTACTTCGACAAAAACCGTATCCCTGGAATCCGGAAATACTCTGAATTTACTTCGACTGGCTGAAAAAACCTATGGTGTGATCTTTCGCTATGATTGTATTGGGAGGGTTATCCGCGTCACGACGACTCAAGGATATACAAATAAAGGCGTTCATTTTTCCGACGAACTCAACATCAAAGAATGCGAACTCCGGGGTGACAGCTTTGATCTGGTTACCCGGCTGTATGCTTTTGGCAAAGATGGGCTTTCTTTTGAGGATATCAACGGCGGCAAAGCCTATGTCGAAAATTTTCAGTACACCAGCAAGGTGATCACCCAGGTCTGGGTGGATGAGCGTTATGAATTAAAAGAAGAACTGCTGGCGGCAGCTCAGAAAAAAGTGGCTGGTTTATCGATCCCCAATCGGGTCTATACTGCATCGGTGGTTGATCTGGCCAGCCTGTTGCCGGATGACTATGGAAACCTGGCCATTGCCATTGGCGATAAGGTCACTTTGATTGATCGGATTCGTGGGATTGAAGTGGAGCATCAGATTGTCAAACTGGTCAGCTATCCCGATACTCCAGAAAAGAATGTTGCTGAGTTAGGGCGGGTGGCTACCGACTTTGAATCGACCATCACCAAACTTAAAACGGAGGATATCAAAGAAGCGATTGATAAAACCGTCCCGCCAGCAGTGAATGAATACATGAATGAATACTTTGGCGGTCAAAAATGGCTTTGTGTTGAAGCCTATCCGGAAGTGATGGATCAAGGCACCTTGTACTTAAAATACGTTTCCGGATAAATGAGGTAAGCGATGGGAATTAAATTTAACGGTCGTGAAATCGAGAGCCTCAAAGCAAATGACCTTACGATCATTGAGGCGATGATCAATGGTCGGATTGTATGGCCGGAAGAAAGCGATTTTCACTGGCAGCCCAACCCCGATATGGTCTGGGCCAGAAGCCAATGGGAAGCCTTAGCACAAGGTCGAATCGGCTATCTGCGGATGCACTATGCCAAAGACCTGGTCAATGATTTCTTTTATGAAGCAGGCACCGTTGTCACTTCTGATGGACAAACCTATCAGAATTCAGCGGCGTCGGATGGGATTGAGCACATCTGGGATTATTCCAACAGCCGTATCAGCGAGGTGTACCCGAATACAAAAGTCGTCTGGACGATGGTTTTCCCCATCAATCCAGCGATTTATCCCGCTACCCTTGAATATGGCGAGACCTATTTCTGCTTTGATGGTGTCACAGCGGATTGGTATCCCTTTCTCTGGACAGACATCGCTTACTTTGATCTGTTAAACCAGGCATCCGTTTTTATTGACGATAGCAGTGTGGCGCTTTATCTCGGATTTTTTAATGAATGCCGAAAGCTCCAGGCTGTCCCTAAAGAATTCACAATGAAACTTAGCGCCTACCGCTTGCGGGGGATTTTTTCTGGTTGTGCCGCTTTGGTGTCGGTGCCATACCTGGATATGACCAACGCTGTGTATGGAATGGGAATGTTTGAGGGCCGAACCAATCTTAAAGAGTTGAAATTGGTCAATGTCAATATTTCCATTGACCTATCGCCCTGCATCAATCTAACCAAGAGCAGTCTGAGAAATGTACTGGCGGGGCTGACCAATCGTACGGGTCAAGATAAGCTGGCCATTGGTTTGGGCGCCGCCAATATCGCAAAGCTTTCTCAAAGCGAACTGAGTGTGGCAGTTAATAAAAATTGGGACGTGGTGGAGACCATCACCGACTGGCCAGTATTTCCAGAGGATGAATAATACCTGAAGGGAGAATTTTATGAAGAATTATAAAGTGACCGTCAAAGAGAAGCATCTTTTTTATGATGAGATGATCGTGAGTCAATACGATCATTTGGTTCAGTGTTTGGTATTTGAGATTCCCAGAATGAATGATGGCCTGAATGTGGATGATTTTAATATTCATATCGAAACCGAACTTGGTCGTTTGACCGATCGGATTCTGATGATACCGGTAATCGATGGTGATTTTGTTCGTTTTATTTGGATACTGACCGCTACGACAACCCAGGCATCCGGGCTTTTGGCTTTTGAAATCCAGCTGGAAGGTAAATCAGATCCCGGCATCCCGGTCTGGCAAAGTGAAAAAGGATTGATCCGGATCAACCAATCAATTAAGGCTGATACACCCCAACCACCCATCGAACCATCACTCCTTTTGCAATGGGAGCAGCAAATGGTAAAACTGGGTGAAGACGCCCAATCGGTAATGGAAAAAGCCGATCATGCCAGCAGTGAAGCATTAACCGTTGTGGAGCGCGCCAATGCCGGGGAGTTTATTGGCGCAAAAGGCGATCCCGGCATTCCGGGTGATGCTGGTCTTCAAGGTCCAGTCGGTGAAAAAGGTGAACCTGGATTGGAAGGCCCCCAGGGACTACACGGTGAGATAGGCCCCCAGGGCGTTCCGGGAATTCAAGGCCCCAAAGGGGATCCGGGCGATGCTGGCCTTCAAGGCCCCGCTGGTGAAAAAGGTGATCCTGGGTTACAAGGCCCCCAAGGGATACCGGGAGAAAATGGTGCTCAAGGAGAACCGGGCTTGCCAGGGCCAAAAGGCGATCCCGGCATTGACGGACAACCAGGAGAACAAGGCCAAAAGGGCGACAAAGGAGACCCTGGAATCCAAGGTCTGCAAGGCGCAAAAGGAGATCAAGGACTTCAAGGGCTGCCGGGTCTCACCGGTGAAACTGGTCCTCAAGGCGAGCCAGGGATCCAAGGCCCGAAAGGTGACCAAGGCATTCAGGGAATCCAAGGCCCGCCCGGTGCTAAAGGAGATCAAGGGATTCAAGGCTTGCAGGGCTTGACAGGCGAAACGGGACCTCAGGGTGAGCCAGGGATTCAAGGTCCCAAGGGTGATAAAGGTGATTCTGGAATTCAAGGACTGCAGGGTCTGACGGGAGAAACGGGTCCTCAAGGTCCGAAAGGTAATCAGGGCGTTCAGGGAATCCAAGGTCTGCTCGGCGCAAAAGGGGATCAAGGGATCCAAGGACTGCAGGGTTTGACCGGTGAAACTGGACCTCAAGGGGAACCAGGCATTCAAGGTCCCAAAGGCGATCCGGGTGATCCCGGAATTCAGGGACCGATTGGCGAGCAAGGGATTCAAGGTATTTCTGGCGAAAAGGGCGATACTGGTGATGTAGGGCCGATTGGCCCAGCCGGTGCTGCAGGTTATTCCCCGGTCAAGGGGGTGGACTATTTTACTGAAGCTGATAAAGCCGCCTGGTTTGATCCTTTGGGAACACGGCTGGACGCAGCTGAATCTGCGATTGACTCCATCACAACCCAATTGGGTACCCTCAATGATCAATTGGAAGGAGCGTTAAATGGCAACTAAAACCTTAAGTGAAAATATTCAAACGGCCATCACCGATCTTTCCAATATTAAAACCGCACTGGTCGGTAAAGGTGTCACCATTCCATCGGGAACGCCTACTAATAGTTTTTCTGGACTAATCGATGGTCTGCTAATCGGCACCCCGGCCAGTGCGGAGTTTAATATTCATTTTGGGGATGTCGCTCCAGAAGATACGACAAAGCTGTGGGTCAAAAGCACTCCGGTTTCAGATATTAAACTTGATAGCGACATTTCCAGTGTCCTCAATGCGACTACCCGGGTGAATGATGTCCTTGATGCTGCCACCAATGAAATTGTCAGTGGTGTCGGGGGTTGTGCTGAGCGGGTTGGTAATCTGGTTTATCTCTTAGGGGGTTATACCATGAGTCCTAAGATCCTGACTTATAACCTGGATACCCTCGTAACCGTATCAACGGGTGTGGCGATGCCATCCAATTACTTTAGATATGCAGCTACGGGGCTGGTTGGCGATTTCATCTATTTATTGGGCGGTCTAAAGTATTCAACCATGTCACTGGACATCTACAAATATGATATCCTTGAAAAAACGATGACAAAGCTAGCGGTTGCCATTACTAATGATGGCAATCATGGCTGGCAGTCATTTGCCTATGCGACAGTTGGAATGCGAATCTATTTATTTGGTGGCTATAATTCAACCAGTTTTTCCAACTCCAATATTGTCACGAAAGCGTATTACTTTGATACGGTATCGCAGACATTTACAATGATTGCGGCGCCATCAAATCATTTTATTGAAGCTGGTACTGCAGTTATTGGGACGGACATTTATCTGATCGGCGGTCGCAATTCAAGCGGCACTGCAACAACACGGATTACTAAATATGATACCCTTCTTGATACCTATACGATCGTGGCATATTTACCTGCAGCATACACCAACTGTCGAGCCGCAGCTGTTGGGACGGATATTTATATTTATTGGGATAAAAGTATTTTTAAGCTGGATACCCTGACGAATACCCTTTCAACGGTTTCAAGCGGACTGGCCTGGGATTTTAATGGCGGCACCATTATTTCTTATGGCACCGACGTTTTTTATTTCTGCGGCAGTGGTGCTGCCAACCGGGTGATAAAAACCACTGCTGATGTCACCTTGGAATCGAACCATCTGCTGATTTCCAGTCTCACATCCGGTCATCGCATTGCACTCTTTAACCAGCATGGCATTGACATAAAACTCCCGGTATCCAACGTGTATAAAGGCGATGCCAACAACAAAGCTCAAAAGGTCGAAGCCTACTATTATAATAACGCCCAGTGGAATCTGATCTAAAACAATTGTGAAGCCTTCGGGCTTTTTTTAATAGAGAAAAATACATTTAAAGGAGAAACTAAAAATGGAATATCTTGATAAGATTAAATTAGTTGTCGTCGTGGCCTTTACTGCTCTTTCAGGCTGGCTAGGCATGTTGGCCGTACCGGTCATCTTGCTTTTTGTCCTGGCCACCTTTGATTATATCACCGGTTTAGCTGCAGCCAAGTATCGGGGCAATAAGATCTCGAGCTACAAAGGCTTTCAGGGCATTATGAAAAAGGTCTGCCTATTTTATCTCATCGCAGTGGGTGCGATCCTCGATTACACCTTACTTTACGCCAGTCAGTATATCGGGGTCGATGCTCGAGTTAATTTTGTCATCGCATCATTTGTGGCGGTGTGGCTGATCTGCAATGAGATCATCAGTATCTTAGAAAACATGAAGGATATGAATGTCAACTTTCCGCCGTTTCTGGAGAAGCTGACCCAGAATATCCGCACCCAGATGGAGAGTGAAACAGATATTGATAGTGGAAAGATAAAATCAGGGAATGAGGATAATGCCGATAAAACCGGATTGAAACAATAAAATTGGTCAAGGTATCACGCAACCGTGAGGGAATGTTTCAGCCGGATGCCGCAAAGGTTAAGTTAATAACAATATTCTAGCAGTGCCCACTAAGGAGTTTTTCCTGGTGGGCATTATTTTTTTGTCCGGGGGTTCGATTCGTATGGATTTTTCGCTTATCGGTAGAAGGAAACAGATTAATCCTTCGGATGGGAGGAACAACCATGCAGGTAACAAAAATCACAGATGATCAGCCGATACCGGTAGTTGCCATAAAAAGATTCACAAAAGAAGAAATTCAACGGGAATACGACTATTTTCTTGCCCAGAAAATACTGGAAACGCTGCTGGCGGAAGGGCTGATCACCAGGGGCGAATTCGATCAAACAACTGTATTGAACCGCAGGACATTCTTACCTTATTTAGCTGAGATAATGCCCTGAATTCGTTGCTATTAAAGGCTTTCAGAGGTAACATGTGACCTACGGAAGGTGAGGTGAGTTGATGAAAAAGATAACAAAAATCGAACAAAACAGGGATTTCAAGGGGAAGAAAAAAATTCAGGTTGCAGCGTATTGCCGGGTATCAACGGCAAGTGACGAACAGCTGGTCAGCCTGGAAAATCAGAAAGTCCACTATGAGCATTACATCAAGGCAAACGGGGACTGGGACTATGCTGGCATTTATTTCGACAAGGGTATCACTGGGACAAAGAAAGATAAAAGGGATGGGCTGCTATCCCTGATTGCTGACTGCGAGTGTGGAAAAGTTGATCTTGTGATCACAAAATCCATCAGCCGATTCTGTCGAAATACGACCGATTGTCTGGAACTGGTCAGAAAACTTCTGGATTTGGGCGTACATATCATTTTTGAAAAAGAGAACCTGAACACCGGCTCAATGGAGAGTGAGTTGATGCTTTCGATTTTGAGTAGTCTGGCTGAAAGTGAATCGGTGTCGATTTCTGAAAATGAGAAGTGGAGTGTCAGGAAGCGCTTTCAAAACGGGACGTTCATCATTTCCTATCCGCCTTATGGCTATCAGAATGAGGATGGGGCGATGGTCATTGTACCTGATCAGGCTGAAATAATTAGAGAAATCTTCGCATCCGCATTATCGGGAAAAGGGACTGGAGCCATTGCCGACGATTTGAACGCAAGAGCAGTCCCCGCTAAAAAAGGCGGAAAATGGACTTCAGCAACAATCTGGGGGATTATCCGGAATGAGAAGTATATGGGGGATGTGCTCTTTCAGAAAACATACACAGATGATCGTTTTAACCGGCATAAGAATTATGGCGATCAGGATCAGTATCTGGTGCAGGGACATCATGAAGCAATTGTCAGCCATGAGGTTTATGAAAAGGCCAATGCTGTGATGAAGCAGCGGGGTAGAGAAAAAGGGATCAGTGATCAGACTGAAAAATACCATAACCGGTATGGCTTTTCAGCAAAAATAAAATGTGGGGAATGCGGCAGTAATTACAAGCGCCGAATTAACTATAAACCCAGTGGTTCTGAAATTGCCTGGTGCTGCTCCAGACATATTGAAAATGCAGACGAATGCTCCATGAAGTATATTCTGGATGATCGGATAAAAGCCGCTTTTTTAACGATGATGAACAAGTTGATATTTGGACAAAAGCTTATCTTAAAACCGTTGGCAAACAGTCTCAAAGGCCAGAATGACAACAGTCGGTTTGAAAAAATTAATGAGCTTGAGATAAAACTGGAGAAAAATATCGAGCAGCGACAGGTACTGACAAATCTGATGGCAAGCGGTTATCTGGATCCGGCGCTTTTCAATAAGGAAAGCAATGAATTGAGTCGGCAGGGAGAATTATTGTGTGACGAAAAGGAAAACCTGATCCGCTTCATCGGCGGAGATATGTCTCGGACGGAGGAATTGAAGAAGCTGATAAAATTTGTCTCAAAAAGTGAAATGCTCACCCAATATGATGATGAATTGTTCCTTTCCTATGTGGAAAGAATAACGGTGTTGTCGCGAAAAGAGCTGGTTTTCGAACTGAAATGTGGGCTGAAATTGAGAGAAAGGCTAGTGAAATAGATGGGGCGAAGCATACCTTACGGTTACCGGATCGAAGATGGCCAGGCTGTAGTGGCTGAAGAACAGGCGGCCAGAATCAGAGAATTTTTTAATGTCTATATTTCCGGCATGGCACTGACTGTTGCTGCCGAAACAGCCGGATTAAAACTGCATCATGGCTGTGCAGGAAGGATGCTGCGGAACAAACGCTATCTGGGCGATGCGTATTATCCGGCAATCATTGATAAAGAGATCTTTGAAAAAGCAGAAGAAAAGCGCATGGTAAGAGCCAGATCACTGGGGAGAATTCGTGAGCTGAATGATCAGAAAATGCCGGAATGTTTGATGAAATTCAAGATGCCGAAAGTGATTGATAAATTTGCGGATCCTTTCAAACAGGCGGAATACGCCTACAGTCTGATCGAAAGTGAGGTGGCAGTAAGCGATGGAATTAAGTAGAAATGTAACGGTTATTCCCGCAAGAAGACGGGTGGGGAATACGGTCAATCAGCAGGCGAAACCGAAATTAAGGGTAGCCGCCTACTGTCGTGTTTCGACGGATAGCGAGGAGCAGGCGACCAGCTACGATGCCCAGGTGGCCCATTATACCCAGTTTATTGAAAAAAACAGTGAATGGGAACTGGCCGGAATTTTTGCAGACGATGGCATCAGCGGTACGAATACAAAAAAGCGTGAAGAGTTCAATCGCATGATTGAAGCGTGTATGACAGGAAGCATCGACATGATTATTACCAAGTCCATCAGCCGATTTGCCAGAAACACCCTTGACTGCTTAAAGTTCATTCGGGATCTTAAAGAGAAAAATATACCTGTTTTCTTTGAAAAAGAGAATATCAATACGATGGATTCCAAAGGGGAAGTGCTGCTTACCATTATGGCGAGTCTCGCCCAGCAGGAGAGCCAGTCGCTTTCACAGAATGTCAAAATGGGGCTTCAGTACCGCTACCAAAACGGCGAGGTGCAGGTCAACCACAACCGATTCCTTGGATATACCAAAGATGAAGATGGGAATTTGGTTATCGATTCAGTGGAAGCAGAAGTGGTAAAGAGAATCTACTGTGAATACCTACAAGGAGCAAGCCTTGCGCAGATTGGTAAAAGTCTAGAGGCAGATGGCATTCTTACAGCGGCAGGTAAAGCAAGGTGGAGGCCAGAAACTTTGAAGAAAATACTACAGAATGAGAAATATATAGGTGATGCACTTTTACAGAAAACCTACACGGTGGATTTCCTTACCAAAAAGCGAGTGAAGAATAACGGAATTGTTCCTCAGTATTATGTGGAAAACAGCCACGAAGCCATCATACCCCGCGACCTTTATATGCAGGTGCAGGAGGAAATGGTAAGGAGAGCGAATCTTCACAGCGGTGAGAACAGAAAGAAAAGAATCTACAGCAGTAAGTACGCATTATCTAGCATCGTTTACTGCCCAAGGTGCGGAGACATTTACCGGAGAATTGCATGGAACAATAGGGGGAAGCATTCCTTTGTGTGGAGATGTGTCAGCAGGGTGGAACATGGTCCAAGCTACTGTGATGCACAAACGGTTCAGGAAACGGAACTACAAGAGGCTGTTGTAAAAGCTATCAATATAGCACTTGGGGGCAAGGATGATATGCTTATAGCCTTGGAGCAGAACATTGCATCGGTACTTGCTTTGGAGGACGAAGGTTCTATGGAAAGCATCAATGCCAAACTGGAAGAATTGCAAAAGGAACTGCTGAAACGAGCCAATGCCAAAAAGGATTATAATGACCTTGCTGATGAGATAGACCGTCTGCGAGAATTAAAGCAGAATGCTATGGCAGAGAATGCGGAACGAGAAGGCTTGAAACAGCGAATTGCCGAGATGCAGGAGTTTCTTGCAGAACAGGTGGAGCAGATAGAGGAATATGATGAATCTCTTGTGAGACGAATGGTTGAAAAGGTAACAGTTTATGAGGAAAAATTCTCGGTGGAATTTAAGTCAGGCACAAGAGTTGATGTGAAAAGATAAAAGAATAGGTTACAGGAATTAGCACCTTGCAGAAATGCAGGGTGTTTTCTGTTGCGAAAACTTCGTTTATCTATTACGTTGGGGTAATTGGAATTAATTGAAATTTCCAAAAAATTGTAGTACAATAAGTTATCTGATTTGTGAAATAAGTTGAGAGCAAACAAGCAGAGGTGTAGAATATGATTAAAAATAATATAGAACTAGATGTTAAAGTTAAGTGTATAGAGAATGGAACCACACAGGCAAAAATAGCGGAAGACGTCAATACTACGAAATCCTATGTGAATCGTATCATCAAAAAACAGGATGGTGTGGTAAACAAGACATTTGTGCAGATGATGGAGGCTCTTGGATATGATATAGTACTGACTTATGTGAAAAGAGAAGGGTAAGGTGGTGGATTACGGTGGAACTATTATTAAATGATGTATTGAATTTGACAGCGGCAGAAATAGATAATAGCAGAATCGAGTTGAATATGACGGAAGGTTCTGGAGGTATTGCATACATTGATAAGTGGTTATCTCTGGGGCAGGATGAAAAGGATAGTGGCATCACTGACTGTTCTTACTGGGGATGGTATGGAAATAAAAAGAATTTTAATATTGGACAGACAGTATTTAGCTTTATTAAAATGTCTTATGATGAGTGGCTCTTCATTTCTGCAGCTGAAATAGTAGATGTCCCTGTTGGTAGCAGAGCGAGAGTAAAAATTATTAAACGACTTATACCGCTGTTTGGACGGCTAGTTATGAAATATAAAAAAGGCAACACTGGAATTGTCAATAATAGTTC